>NZ_JAUBVX010000072.1:0-28168 GCF_036706065.1 Microcoleus sp. A2-C3
AGACATGACATATCATGTGAATGACTACAATACTTTATTATCATATCAGCTACTCAACCAGAATGAAATAGCCCTGAATGAACAGGTTCTTTCTGTGCGTCAGGAATCATGGCATAAGCAGCTTGCTGAACGCGATCGTGCATAAATTTGTAGCACACATCTCCAGCCGTTATCCCCAACTTTTCCAACTCTTCCGGCTCAAATACTTGCGGAATCCGATAGCTATTACCTACAGGTAAAATCAAGCCCACCTGTAACGCTTCCCACAAATCCTGCGCTGTTTGAGTCCAAGATTGTCCGCTAGCCACCGACAGTACATCCAAACTAAACTGATTGTCTGTACAAGCCGCTAATTGCAAAATTCGCTGGGTTGCAGTTGACAAAGTTTTAATTTTATTCACCATCAAATCGACAACATTTTCTGAAATATCCTGGCGTTGAATATGTTTAATATCCCACTGCCACTCAGCAGCCTGCGGGTGAAATCTCAACCAGCCTTTTTGATACAAATACTTCAGCATTTGCTTGAAAAAAAATGGATTTCCGTCAGTTTTTTGCACTAGCAAATTCGCCAGTGGACTCGCTGTTTCAGCAGCACATCTCAAAGTTTCAGCAATTAGTTGAATGGCGCTGCCAATTGCTAGCGGTTCTAAAGTAATAGCTGTTATCGGAATGCCCGCAGCTCGAATTGCTTCATTCGCTAGCATCAATGGATGCGTCGGGCTGACTTCGTTATCCCGATAAGCAACAATTACTAGCAAGTAAGGGATTTTTGCGAGGCCATTTTGTTGATATAAATTGACTGTTGCAGCATCTATCCACTGGCAGTCGTCGAGAAACATTACTAAGGGATGTTCGGCGGTGGCAATTGCTTGAAGTAACTGCTGCATCACTCGGTTGAAGCGGTTTTGAGATTCGATCGCCCCCAGTTGTGCTACGTCTGGTTGCGGGCCTAAAATTAATTCTAATTCGGGGATGACTTCGATCGCAATTCGAGCATTCGCATCCAAAACTCGCAGCATTTTTTCTCGCCACGACTCAATCTGAGCTTGGCTTTCAGTCAAAATCTGCTGCACCAAACTCCGCATGGCTTGATTGAAACAAGCATAGGGAACATTGCGCTTGAATTGGTCAAATTTGCCCGAAACCAAGTATCCGCGCTGCCTGGTTAAATTACGCAGAATTTCGTGGACTAATGCTGATTTGCCAATCCCGGAATAGCCACCTACCAAGACAATTTCACTGCTGCCTTTGCTAGCGCGATCGAAGGCTTGCAATAATTGTGTTATTTGTTTTTCTCGCCCGTAAAGTTTTTGTGGAATTAACAACTGACTCATGGCATCCAGTTGTCCGGGAATAAAATTAGAAATTTTACCTGAATCCTCGATTTGATTCTGGCAGAGTTCTAAATCTGCTAACAATCCCGTTGCTGTTTGATACCTGTCTTCGGCATTTTTTGCCATCAGTTTTTCGGCAATTTCTGCCAAAACTGGGGGAATTTGCGGATTTAGTTGTTGAATAGAAATCGGTTGTTTGGCAATGTGACAGTGGACTAATTCCAGCGGTTCGTTGCTGGTAAATGGCAATTTTCCTGTCAGCAATTCGTAAAAGGTGACACCTAGAGAGTAGAAGTCGCTGCGGTAGTCTACAGCGCGATTCATCCGCCCGGTTTGTTCCGGGGACATATAGGCGAGGGTTCCTTCTAGGCGATCGGGATTTTTTAAGTTTGGCGTTTCTTTGTTTAACCGCGAAGCAATGCTAAAATCTGCAAGTTTTACTTGCATTGTTTCGGGGTTTATGATAACATTAGCTGGTTTGATGTCTTTATGAATGATTTGATTTTGATGCAGGAATACTAAAGCTTTTGCTAATTGGATGGCGATGTTTAAGAATTGGGCGATCGGCAATTGGTAACGCGCAGTTGCTGCTTCCACAACAGTTGTGCGAATCGCAGCGCTTTCCCCGCCGTCTGCAAGCGGTTGTGTCTCATGCGTTGCAGAAATCCTGCCAGCATTCCCGGCTTTTGCCATCCACTGTTTGAGCGAGATGCCGCCAAAATCTTCTAAGATTAATACTAAGCAGTTTGGGTGAATTTCTAGGCGATCGACTTTTACGGTGTGCTCGCAATCGAGATATGCGGTGATCTGATATTCGTGTTTTAAGCGAGTTATCTGTTCTAGGGTAGGATATTCTGTATTTAAAACTTTGAGGATGGCAGGCAGTCGGTTTGCGATCGATACTGCACGATAAATAGCTGTGTTAGTTCCTTGGTGGATGAGTTCTTGTAAGTCATAACTAGCAATTCTCAAAGCTGGGAGCATAAATTTTGATTCCCGTCAATAAATTAGTTTATAACTCTACAGTGCACTATGCAGAATTAGAAGCAAGAGAGTGAAATTACGGACAAACAAAAATAGTGAATAATGATGGTGAATACCGGGCGGTTGAAACCGCGGCTATACAAACACTCACGAGCCTCCGCGGGTTGAATAGCCGACGGTGAAAACCGTATGTCCAAACTAGCGCTTGATGAACTTTTCTAATTTTTGAGCCATCTTCTCTACAATTCCCTCCGAAGTATCTGATGCTTCTGCTTCAACACGCTTGACAGTATCGTCTGAAAGATTCAGCAACTGCACTAATTTTTGATAAGCTGCGGCTTCGTCAGCGTTAATTTTGGGTTCATCGGGAGTGCGAGAACTAGATGCAATCACTTCATAGCCAAGTTGCAAGACTAATTCTTTTTCCTCTTGAGTTTCTAGTTGGTGAATCAACTCGTCAAGGGGGATATTTTGCATGATGTAATCCCGCAATTCCTGTTGCATTTGTTGTCCATCGGCATCTGGGGCAAACAAACGGCAAAAGCGATCGAGCATTAAATTAACTTCTTCTGTCGCCAGTTCGCCGTCAGCCCAGGCCATTGAAGCAACAATTCTCAGCAGGTTCATCTGGCGGGGCGTAATTGATGGAGGTGGTGGGGTTTGCATAGTTAAAATTGGTAATTGCTAATTGGGAATTGAAAATTGGTCATTGGTCAGTAGTCATTGGTCAGTAGTCATTGGTCAGTAGTCATTGGTGATTGGTGTCAACTGAATATCTTATGTAGTACCAGTCTGCCGTTTGACGATTAGGGCCTCGATCCCCCCTAACCTCCCTTCCCAAGGGAGGGACAAGAAAGAGCATTTTCAAAGTCCCCCTTGCTTTCGGGGGATTTAGGGGGATCTAGACTATGCTATAAGCGAGAGATACAAGGGTTTTAGGCGATTGTTGACACGGCTTTGGGAATTGAAAATTGGGAATTGAGCGTGATTCCTTTTTGTCTTCCCCTTCCCCTTCCCCTTCATTTATGTCACAAATTCGATAGGGGAACACCCAGCCACCCCATAAAGTTTTGTTTCTGAATAGGGCTTGGTCGATCGACTGGTACGATCGAGTAACGGCCTGGGCGCGGTGTGGCGAGAGTAACAAGACAAGTCCGCAGTTCGTCTTGGTGAAACACTGTCACCTCTACTGTGTCACCAGGCTGATAATCTTTCAGCCTCTCGCCCGCTTGTTCGGCATTTACTCGAAAACCTGCGATCGCCAGTAACTCGTCCCCAGCGTCAATTCCGGCCAATTGTGCCGGAGCTCCTGCTTCGACAAATTTAACCATTTGCCGCCCGTTTTCCGTTCCCAACGTCCAACCAATCCGAGGCGTTTGGTCAGTTTCATCTACCAAAATTTGCAGCCCGAAAGGTTCCAGATATTTGTGGTAAGGCAATTCTTCTGTGCCGTCTACATAGCGCGCAAAAAAGTCGCTCAAATCCATGTCGGCTACAGACTCGATCGCACTTTGCAACTGTTCGGGAGTAAAGCCTATTTCTGCCGGGAGCGATCGAGCATTTAACTGTCCATTTGATGTTATTTGCCCCGGCTTAGCCTCTGTTTCCGATTTTTGGTCAAAATCTTCATTTTCAGCATAATGACCATTCCCAAACTGCTGCCACATCAAACGCATCACATCGTCGAGCGATCGGGCGTTACCATGTTTTGCCCGAATCAACAAATCCAGCAAAAACGAAACAAGTTCCCCTTTCAAATAATAGGAAATCTGCGAATTATCGCTATTAGCATCCCTCCGATAAAGTTTAATCCAAGCATCCCAGCTCGACTCGCTCGCAGGCTGCACCTTCCGCCCCGGAGTCATTTGCAAACGAGTGATTTCTTTGGCAACATTTTGGAAATAACCTTTCACGCTGTAGATCCCAGCTCGAAACGGAATCACCAAATCGTAATAACTGGTCGTGCCTTCAGAGAACCACAGAGAAGGAGTATAATTCTCTTGTTCGTAGTCAAATACTTCCAGAGCTTTCGGTCGAATGCGTTTGACATTCCAGAGGTGAAAAAACTCGTGAGCCACCAATTGAATAAAGCGTTCGTACTTTTCCTTAGCCCGAAAACCAAAACGCGAATAGTTAAGAGTACAGCTATCTTTGTGTTCCAAACCACCAAAGCCAGAGCCAGACAAATGCAGCAAAAACACATAGCGGTCGTAAGGCAAACCGCCGAACATTAGAGCCTCGACTTCGATCACTTTTTGGATATCTAGAATCACGCGATTTGGTTCTAAATTGCCTTTACCCCAAACTACAAGCTGGTGGGGTTTTCCCATCACTTCAAAATCGTAGGCATCGTGACAGCCAATCTCAAAAGGACTATCGACAAGAGTGTCAAAATCCGCAGCAGCAAAAGTAAGATTATCGCCCGAAATAGGTGGTAAAGTTGTCACCGTGCGCCATTCCGGCTCAGGTGGCACTACTGTCACCGTATAGCAGTTGTGTTCAAAACCGGGTACAAAAAAGCATAGAGCCGCCGGATTGAAATAACCGTGAGTCGAGTCTAAATGATTGGTTCGCACTGTCAGTTCGTTAGCAAAAATCCGGTAGTAAACCGTGACATCTGAAAATGAATTTGTCTCGATTTGCCAGTGATTTTTGCTAATTTTGCGCCAAGGTAAAGCTCGATCGCCCGATCGCGAGCTAAAATCTTGCAGGTGGCGGGCGTACTCTCTAACCAAGTAAGAACCTGGAGTCCATACAGGCATTTTTAAATCCAGCACCGGCTCCGACCAACCTTGCACGCGCAAAGTCACTTCAAACAGGTGGGATTCAGGATTGGGCATCGCCACCGAATATTGAATTATCGGTGCTGTTAGTTGTCCGCTCGCGCGGCCGGCAGCGGAGGAGGTATCAAAAGAAGTGACATCAGTCATTGACTTGCCAAATTAATCAAGTGCTTGAGGTTGATCAAATGGATAGTTTGGTGCTCTGGATCGATTTTGATCCAGCCTTTACTATCGAGTTTTTGCATAATCTTGCTGGTTTCATCTAGGGCGATACCTGTCACATCAGCTAAGTCTTGATAAGGGATATTGAAGATATCTCTGCCCTCAGCAGTTTTTTGACCGTAGCTTTCTCCCAGCTCGACTAAAGTATTTGCTAGTTTAACCGCTGGCTGGCGGTTCTGTAGTTGAGAGCGGAGATTGGTTTGGCGCAGTCGCCGCACCATCAGTTGCAGCATCCGGTGGTGCAATTGCGGATCTTTAAACAGGGTTTGGATAAATCGCTGAGCCGTGACGCTGATTAGCCGCACGGGGGATAGAGCAAGTACGTCATTCGATCGCGGAGATTCGTCAAGAATGGCCATTTCGCCGAAGAAGGCTCCCCGTCCTAAAATAGCCATTGATACAGCTCGATCGTTTGACAGGAGCCGGACTTTGACCCAGCCTGAAACCACAAAATAAATCGCGTTACCCCAAGAATCCTCCATCACCACAGCTCGGCCTGGGGGATACTCATGCTTAACGGCATTGGATAGCAGCCCTCCCAAGGTTTCTGGGTTAGCACCCTTAAATAGAGGGAATAGCTCACTGAAAGCTTCTGTCTTCATGCAAACTCGCGGAGGTGGGAAATATGATTAGGCGACAGCCAACAACTAGGGAGCGATCGATGTTCGAGAAAACAAACAATCTGTTGCTGCTATACAAGATTGACACAAAGCAAACGAGACTGACATACAGGACAGACAAATGAGAAACTTACTTCCGATCGCTCCTGTAATTGATAATAATGGTGTAGAGGCGCGGTTCGCGTAAAATTGGCAGATTCTTTAATCCTCAACGGTTTTAACAGCATCCTAGTGCCTGTTGAACTTTGGCCAACAGAGCTTCTATGTAGTCCGGCCAGCCGATCGCGATCGACTGCGTGTGCGCCAAAGTCTCTGGATCGATCGCATCTGGAGTCCACCTCAGCGGTTGACCTTGCAAGTCGCAACAAACCAATCCGGCTGCTAGAGCTAGAGCCACAGGGCCGGCAGTATCCCACACTTTAACTCTGCCGTTGAAATACAGGTACAAACCGGCTCGACCTTGTATGATTTCCATCACTTTTAGGCCAAAGCTGCCCAGGGAGTAAAATTCGGCTTCTGGGATGCTGTGGGCGATCGCGCGGGCGTAGTTTTTCTGGTCTCTGTCGCCGAGAATAATTTTACAATTTTCCACTGTCGGAGCGGGAGGTTGGCAAAGTGCGATCGGCTGCGGCGCTTGATTTCCCACAGTTTGGAACAATCCCCAATCCTTGCCGCCAAAATACATTTGGTCAAAAGCCGGGGCGTAGATCCAACCAGCCACGGGTTCCCCGTCAAGCAGCAGCCCCACCATCACAGCGTAGTGCTGTTTTCCCTGAATAAATTCTTCAGTCCCGTCGATGGGATCGATGCACCAGATGCGCTGGTAATTAGCCCGATAAGCTGCTCTAGAGGCGACGTTTTCCTCGGTAATCATGCCGTCTTCAGGAAACAAAGCGCTAAATACTGCTGATAATTGTCGGTCTAAGTAGCGATCGATACTCGTCACGTAGTCCTCTGGGCCTTTCTCGGAAACTTCAAAAGGTTCCGCTGCAAGCTTGTGGGCTTCTTGACCACACTCCCGCATGGTGTAGCGAATTTTTTCGTCTTGCTCAGGAGAAATATACATGAGGTTAAACATAAATGCTTCGGCTAACTTCAGCATAAAAGCTTAAGTCATTTGAATCGACCGATCGACCCTTATTGCTGTTTTTGACTCCTACAGGATTGGCGCCCTGCTGTCCTTAAAACCCGGTTTCCCAGCCCAAGATCCGACAGCGGTTTCAACCGCTAGGTCTTTTGAACCCAAGCTTATTTGGGTTTGGTGGGAAGTGCGTACCATAAATCCCGTCCTCCGAGTGCGCAATCCCCACCATAAATCTGACACACGAATCATCCTTCATTCATTTGACAGTTAGTTCACAGCAACCTCTACCTAGAAGGAAGAGGATTGGAGTAATGAATAGTCTGATTTTAATTTCTCCCGATCGGGGTTCCGGCTTTAAACCAATTCTTTCTGGTAAAGTGCGCCCATAAGCACCCTAAAATTATTTAACAGTCTCACACAAAAATCAAAAATCAAGACTCCCGTCCACTCGCCCACTTATCCCGCCATTTCACAGTCCCTTCCGAAGCCAAAACCCAGCGGCGACAAACCAAATTTTCTCGCAGTGGCGACAATCCTTCCCGCAGCAGCGCATACTTATAAGAAATCAACTTCCCCGCACTTTCATTAAAAGGAATTTCCCCAAACCAAGTATTAGTATTGATATACTCCAGCGGGTAAGCCTTACTAATATCCCAATTTCCCAATTCAGGACAATCTCCAATCACCACAATTCTTTCCCCAGGCTGACTTTTCACACTGTTAAGCTGCGCCCGCACAATAGTTTTCGCCTTAACTCGCTCTCCCACGCGACTAAAAATCATTACTTCCCCCGCGCCCAACTCTAAATTGTACAGCATCCCCTCTTTAACTTCAAACTTGCGGCGCGATAAAACCTCCGTATGCTCTCCATCAGGCAGTTCAGTATCAACCGCTTCAACATTCACAGAATCGCCGCGATTCATCGCCACAAACACCACAGAATCGCGATAGCGGCGCACGTAACAATAAACATCAGCAGTTAGATATTTTTGCCACTGACTCCCCATCGAAATAGCAGGATTCAGCCGCCGCAATCCAGACAGCAACCGCACATCTCGATAAATCGGCGAATCGGTATCCCACTTTTCCATCATCGGGCGATTGTAAGGGTCATTTCCCCCTTCTGTATCATCGTGCAGATACTGTTCAGTGCCGTAATAAATGCAGGGAATGCCACGACTCGTCATCATTAAACATATCGCCAATTGCAACATTTGTCGATCGGCATTCAACGACTGAAACCTCGGCATATCGTGATTGTCAATAAAAGTAATCAACTCCGTCGCCCCGTAATAGCGATGATCCAAGTCCAGAACATCCTGAATCAACTGAAATCCCGCTTCAGCCCCCTGTCCCAATACTTCTCGAATTGCCACGCACAGCCCAAAATCTAAAATAGTCATCCCTGACTCATTGACAAATTCCACAGAAAGGTCATTTCTCGGATCGCTGTAAATCCACTCGCCAAAAATGAAAACATCAGGTCTGTGCATTAAAATGTCAGCAGTAAATTCCTGCCAAAACCAAATCGGCATATGCTTGACCGTATCAACCCGCAAAGCATCAACACCTCTGTCCAGCCACTGTTTAATTGCTGACTTAATGTAACTGCGGTAGGCAATATTGTTCTCATTGAAAGTCGCCAAACCAGACAGTTCGCAGTTTTGGACTTGCCACTCATCTTCCCAGTTTGTGACTTCGCCATAGTGGTGATACCAGTTATCTTCATCGTCATTAAAGTCAGCTATTTTGACGCCATCGTCGTAGAGTTCCCCTTTTTTGCCGCTAAAATCCGGGTTGCTGTGATTGCAGACAATATCGAGCACGAGTTTCATGTTTCGCTGGTGCAACTCGTCTACTAATTTGTCAAATACGGTATCTTTGGTTTCTTGTGTTTGGTTGACAGAAGGATTATCACCTTTGGCAATAAACCGGGGATTTAGCCTCTTAAAATCTTTAGTCCAGTAGCCGTGAATCGCAGCTTGTTCGACAAATAATGCTTCTACTTGCTCGAACAGCGGAGTCAGCCAGACTGCGGTAACACCCATATCTTTTAAGTAATCGAGTTTGTCGATAACTCCTTGCAAGTCGCCACCCCAATATTTGCCCCAATCTTTGCCTTCTGGATCGTAAAGTTCAGGGTTTGGGCCTTCGTTATTTGTGGGGTCGCCGTCCTGGAAGCGATCGACTACAATGAAATAAATTGTTTCTTGTCGGAATTCAATGTCTCTGGTGTAGAGGAATTCTAAATCGAGTTCGCTTTCTGGCTTAACTTCTTGTACCAGAGACTCAATTTTTTCTTCAGGTTGGGTAGTTTCGTATTGAGAGGAAGTTTGATTGGGAGTGACTGGTGTCATGAGATTTATTTTTTGATACTGTAAGATTGGTCAGTTATTCGGAGTGAGAGTCGGAGGTAGCTTTCCGGTGTGACTGACTTTTACAGCATAATACGTAATTTACTCGTTTAATAAAATCTTCCTTTAGACAGATGGCGAAGTCCTCTATAGGTTAGTAGTGAGGACTGAAGTCCTCTCTTGTTTGATGAGGGCTGAAGTCCTCACTACTAACCAATTTGATTGTGGTTTGTAGTGAGGACTTCAGTCCTTCCTTTCTATTCATCCCGCAAGTTTTGGACATCTTCAACACTCAAACCAGTAGTTTGACTAATACCAATTTAATGTGAAGTTACATATATCTCGATCCCCCTAAATCCCCCGAAAGCAAGGGGGACTTTGATCGGAATCTTGTCCCCTCCTGATTAAGGGGGGCGCCAGGGAGATCGGATTCTATGCAGCCTCATAAAAAATTGGTATAATAGTTTGATTGTCAAGGACATTGAGAAGTTGCCTAGCAATTTCCAGAGCCTTTTCTCTCATTCCTAGCGCGAGTCCTTCTTCTAGTCCTTGTTCTCGCCCTTCTTCTAGTCCTTGTTCTCGCCCTTGTGCGAGTCCTTCTTCAATTCCCTTTCGCAAGATTCCCTGCTGATCCATAATATACCTCTCGCGATCTTCTAAATTTTTCAACTCTTCAGCATTCAAGTTAGTTTCATTAGCAATCGCAAAAGCTTGTTGTATTTCCGAGACATTTTCCATTGTTGACGGTACTACTTCCAAACTGGGGGCATTTTTCATAAAATAAACCCACTTATCAGTCAAAGTTTCCAACTGATCCAATTGTTTGTTGAATTTCGGTAATTCAATAAAGATCATTTCCATCCCTGGATCTGGATACTCAAATAAACGCTTTTTCTCCTTGAACACAAAGTGAGAAATTACTTCCCGGTCATTGTCAAACATTTCAAAATCTGTAATTGTCAAAGCAATTACAGGTTTTAACTTAAAGTAACCTTCGCCGCGAATCAGTTGTGTCGAGTAAGTTTTCGCAGCATTATAAACCACCCGTTTCGCAAAAGATGCCACATTTAAAACTTGCATCTCGATAATTACAGTTGCGCCTCCTGCAAGTCTAGCTTTGACATCCAGGTAAGAGTCTTTGAGATACTGGACTCTCGATGCTAAATATGGATCGATAATTTCCAAGTCGGCAATGGTGGGATTGCCGTTATAAATCATGGCATTGAGAAAGCTGATTAAGATTGGTTTGCTTTCGTTGCCACCGAAGATTTTTTTGAAGGCAAAATCAATTTTTGGATTAATGAATCTCATTGTTAGTTTTCTCTCTTTCTTAAGGATTGAATGAATCAATCACTCGAGCAATAACAATCAAAACATTTTCAAATTTGCTTAGTGCTGTGGGTATAGCTATATTTTACGATATTGCGATCGCTCTACCGACAACAATTCACAAGCTTAACATTGAAATGGGACGATCGCCCTTTCGATCGCATCAGTAACCAGAAGGATCGCCCCAACTCAACCCAAAGCCTAACGAACTACAGCCACCTCCTCAACTTCCACCTCAGAATGCTCCACCCGGAACACATTTGCGCTCAGGTTAGCAACAATTTGTTTCCCCTGTTGCGTTAGTTCCAAATAGCCGATCGCATTTTTCACATACCGATAAACCACATTCCAATAAAACTTAGGATACCCCTCCCGCAAATCCGCCGGATTGCGATACCCCAAGATCTGATTTTGACCAGTTTCCTCAAACTCGTAAAACAGCCCAGCAAGCTTTTGCAAATATCGCGGATCGCTCAACTGACCGATTAAATCCGCCGCCCGAACCAAACCCGGATAATTCACAGTATCTTGATGGTCATCATCCGCAGGAACGGGGAAACGAGTTAACTCAATATTCTGCTTAATAATCTCAGCATCAATCAGTCTGTGCCCCCCAAAACGCTCCTCAATAAACATCTTTCCCCGATCGACATGATAAGGCGTTAAACTAGCATCAGTCGCCCCCCGATGTAGCTTTAATTTCATGTCGCCTATTCCCGTCGCATACAGTCCCAAATCAGTTCTATCTTGCTGGCACACGCCCTTAACATACCCGATATCGTGGCACAGCAAAGCTATGTGGAAATGCAGCCAATGTTCGCAGGAAACACCACCTTCGCGGATGTGCTTCCCGCGCAGAATTTCTTGTCCCACCAATGTCACTAAAATAGTGTGTTCTACATTGTGGTAAAGAGCATCGCTATTAGCAATATTTTCCAAAGCCATAGTGGCTACCCAAGCAATAATCTCGCCATAGTCAGATTTGAACCCGCCGTAAGTGTGGCGGTAGCCTTCAATCAGCCGATTTACAAAAGCGTTAATCAGCAGTTCCGTTGCGTTAAACATATTCACTTCCCTGAGCCAAAGTAGCTTGTTAAATTATTTTTATAGTTATTGTTTTTGCTGTTATCGTTTGGTGTTAGTTTTGACTTAACAGCGACGATGGATGCCTGCTCCGCTCTAGAGGCATCCACTGATATTATCAACGATAATCGCTGAAATTAGCGATCGAACAACTAGCAGAGCGATGCACCCCGTAAATAATTGATCTCAACGGGCGATCGAGGTATAACACCCCTCAATCAACAGTACGGCGTTACATCTTCCCCGCATACGTCAGCCAAAAACGAGAGCGATCGAAAACGCAACCCCACTAAGCTCATACAGAGGATTCAGCTTACACATAGGCCGTATGTGGAAAAGATGGTGTCCCCATAGCTGGATATCTCTCTCAAAAGGACATCGTGCGGGTATAAGTTGGCACAACCACGCCCGCTACTTGCCGCCCACTGCAATGCTATCTAGCCACTGTCGCACTGGTTGGACGAGGCGATCGCCAAAACTTAAGTATTGCCACTGATTTTTAGGAAAAATATTTGTAGTCGAGTTCATAGTTTACCTCAGTAATTATTCTTAACAAAAAGTTCTAAATCACCTCATTTAATCATCAACCAAACCTGCCGTTACCACAGTGAGCTGAATAAGCTTTTCGCGTGACACTCACAGCCCCAAAATGTGATATATCAAGCTCAAAGTTGTGATTATAAGTCCGCAAAAGTGTGAGACAGATCACCGCCTTGACCTGCGACATCATGTATGTTAAGATATATAAAAAAATAAATATCATTTGCAAATCTACGCCTCTGCTTTACCCTGCTAGTTACCTGCGATGTATTACCCGCTCAATTTACTAACATAAGGTTTCAGGGAATGATTAAACAAAAAGATAAATATGCCGACCTTTCTCAACGCCCCCACACAGATACCGTGCTGGAAAAACTCCCTGTAGAAGTTAAAGCTTGGGCCGAAAGTTTACCTTGGAACCAGCGGCGCTACGTGTTGTCCCTTTCCTATATATTGTGCGCCTCTACTCCCGACTTGCAAGCAGAATTTTTAGATGACTACACAGCCGACGGCTTAGTCTCAAAAATGTTTGAAGATGTAGATACTCTCTACCGAGTTAAAGAGTATTTAATCAGATTTCAAGTCAAAAAAGAATTGAACGAATCTGATTTAAGAAGCTACATCAAACAATTTTACATCCACTCAGCTCAACAATCGCGCCGAGAAACCGACCAATATTTAGAATCCGCGCTCCGATTTGTCTTGAGTACAGAAGAACGCAATAATGTTTTTAACTACATTTTGGGTTTTGAGTTTATTAAGATTGTGTTTCAAATGAGCTGGTTGCAACATGAAAGATTAGCCAGACTGCAAAAAAGTCAGTCGCAGTTTATTGAAAGCTACATCAAGCCGATTCAACACGCCCACAGAATTAATGGCATAATTGTACCGAAAGATGAGAGAATCTTTTTTGCCAGACGCGCTTATTACGTTCAACAGCCTAACATTTCTTACAGAAAACTCATAGAGTTAGTCATGGCTACTTTTACTACAGAAATGGTGACTCACTGCGGATTTTCTATAAGTCGCCACTCCCAAGCTCTGCGCTTTGACTGCGATTACATTTACGATCCCGAACCAGAAGAAGCAAGATTTCCTACTGATTTGCAATTTATTAATTGACTCTACGCAGTAAAGTGTGCACGGAGTGTTACACCCTACGTTGCTTTTTCTCTTTACCTTTTTATTTTTACTTTTAGTTGCGTGTTGCGCCGAGGATAGTTTTTGAAGCATCGGACTTCTAGTTGGCAGTTAACAGTTGACAGTTGACAGTTGACAGTTGACAGTTGACAGTTGACAGTTGACAGTTGAGTGCGAAGTTTTTAGGCAGGGGATTTAAGCCCCTGCCTAAAAACAATCCACCTAAAGGTGGGGGCTTAAATCCCCAGTGCTTTGGTTAAAACCTGGTTTTTAAGCCGGATTTGATCTAAAAGAGGATGGCTGTATCACTTAGCCTTCCGCTTGCATTTCTTCAATGTCAAACCAGCTAACTATCACTCCCGCCAGCGGAATAGCCAGAAAAATGCCTAAAAGTCCTGCTGCTCTCGCGCCTACTAACAGTGCAAAAAATACCACTACCGGATTGAGGTTAAGCGAATTTTGCATGAGTCTCGGATGAATAAAGTTGTCTTGAATTTGCTGCAAAACAATGCAAACTGCCAATACTTTCAAAGCCAGCCACACACTTTGAGACAATACAATAAAACAAACTAAGCTAATTCCCAGTGTCGCTCCTATCCCCGGAACTAAATCAAACAATCCGATAATAAATGCTAAAATTAAAGGAAATTTCACGCCTAACAACAGGAAAACTACAAAGCTTGCTGTTGTCAAAAATAACATTAACAAAATTTGTGCCTGAAAAAATCCTAAAAAGTTTCGCTCTATTGTTAAACTTAAACGCCTGTGGAGGTGTCGGGGTATAAATTTGAGAACCAACAGCCACAGCCTCTCTCCATCAAGTAACATGAAAGAAGCCACCACCATAATTAATATTAAATTCAATAAATTGGTTAAAAATACTTGTAAAAAAGCAATACTCCAAACAACTCCAGCCAAAGCTTGATTTCGCAGTTGTTCCTCAATAACTTGCAGGTTGACTTGCAGGTTTCTCGCCCGCAGGAATGCTTCGATGCGATCCGACAGAGGCGCCAGAGCATTCAAAAATTCAGTCATGCTGTCAATTAATTGCTGTCCTTGAGATAAAAGAGTGACGCCTACGGTGACGGTGAGACCGCCAAAAACTAAAATGGTGAGCAAGACAACCAAGGCGACAGCTAAACTTCTCGGTAACAATCGCTGGAGAGTTCGTACCGGATAGTTGAGCAAAAAAGCCACGAGTGCAGCAATCGTGAAAACCGCGACTGCGGTTTCAAAGTAAGCTAAAAGTTGCAGTCCAGCCCAACCTGAAGCAAATAAAAGCAAAAACCGGACTAAGGCTAAATTGCTTACCATATTCCAAAAATTGGGAGGGGTTCTTTCTTGCTCTTTCACAGGAGTTTTCACGAGTTAATAATAGCTCAAAAATATTGCAGAGTCTTCTTTGAGAATCGCACCCAAGATATCTCTGCGGCTATCCCCCTCAAGGCAGAAAACAGATGTCGAAGGAAGAACGAAGATGGAAGAGGGAAGAACGAAGATGGAAGAGGGAAGCAAGGAAGAGGGGAGAGGGAAGCTAGGAGGAAGGCAGTAGGCAATGCTTTCTCACTTCTGTCTGAGGTAAGGTGGGTTCTCTTCACTATGAGTTCGATCGCCCCGAATGCCGAATCAAACACAAACTCGATCGAACAAACAGCCTTTTTGACTATAAAACCGCCTCGTCCACTCTTTGCGGTGCCAGCATTTGCCGCTTTAGGGCCAGCAACTAACACACAAACGATCGAACTTGTTGGCGCCGAAACACCCGGTTTCAGTGCCAGCCACCCAAAATTTTAACTCTGCCCTGTGGCAGATAGTACGAACCGGTCAATTTTTGGGATACTAGAAACTAGCACTCAACTTAGCTGAGGAACAAACGTGCTGCTATCAAAAGGCTTTGAAGTAGAAATGTATACCGGCACGCCCGAAGGCGAGGTTGTCGGTCTGTCCGATCGCATAGTCGCCGATTTAGAGGGATTTGTGCGAGAGCCTGATAGTCGCAATGTGGAGTACACTACGGCCCCGCTGTGCAGCTACGATCGCCTGCTGTGTGCCCTAGTCAAGCCGCGAGTCCGGCTGCGCGAGTATCTCAAACAATTGGGCGACTATACATTGCTCCCCGGAAGTACCCTATCTCTCGGCGGAAGCGATCGATTTTACCGCTCCGATCCCAACAATCCCTATCACACCTACATCGAGCAAACCTACGGTACGAAAGTCGTCACCGCCAGCATTCACATCAACATCGGCATCTCCCAACCAGAAATGCTGATGCGCGCCATCCGCCTCGCCCGCGTCGAAGCACCGCTTTACCTTGCCATGAGCGCCTCTTCTCCCTTCCTCGACGGCGAAGTCACTGGCTATCATTCCACTCGGTGGGGTTTGTTTCCCAAAACTCCCGCCATCGTCCCCCTGTTTGAAAGTCACAAGCATTACATCCAGTGGACTGAAGAACAGCTAGAACTCGGCAGTATGCAAAATGTCCGCCATTTGTGGTCTGCTGTGCGCCCAAATGGCGATCGTCGCCCCTACTGTCTCAACCGCCTCGAACTGAGGATTTGCGATCTCGAAGTCAATCCTCTGGCTTTGTTGGCCATCACTGCCCTGCTAGAAGCTCGCATTTGGCAGATGATGGAAGACCCCAGCTTAGACCCCTTAGAACTCAGCACGTTGCCCGCAGCCACCCGCAACCAAGACTTAGTTGCCCTCACCGACGCCAACGAAATTGCTGCATCGCGGCAAAGTTTGGATGCCGAACTTATCCACTGGCAAGATGGCAGAAAGATTTTGGCGCGAGATTGGATTGAGGAAATTTACCAGGAAGTCTGGCCTTTTGCCAAAAAACGCGGCTTTAGTTGCTTTCTCTCGCCGCTCAAAAAGATTCTCCGGGAAGGCAACACCGCCCAGCAGTGGTTGAAACTTCACGATCGCGGTTTGGACACCCGCAGTATTATTCTCCAAGGGATTGATGGCATGGCTCACCAAGAATTCGAGCTCGAAGACAACTTGTGCGCCCAGTTAGTTGCTTGAAAGGGGGCCATCAAAAACAAATCAGAATATTTAATCAATGGGAGGACGGATACCATATAACTAAAAGCTATGAATTATCTCTACCTTTGGGTAGATTTCTACATTTCCCAATGGCTGTGAATTCGCGCTTTCAGTTATACTGGTTCCCCAAAAAAATGTAACGGTAAGCAAGCCCCAAACCCTTGTGTAATCAATTATCCCCTATCTCAAATCTCAAATCTCAAATCTCAAATTGTATTAGCTTCATGCCCCAACTTGTCTTGATTCACCCGCAAATCCCCCCGAATACTGGCAATATTGCCCGCACTTGCGCTGCCACAGGCACGGAACTCCATTTAGTCGGCCCGCTGGGGTTTGAAATTAGCGATCGCTACCTGAAACGGGCCGGCTTAGATTATTGGCCCTACGTCAATCTCCACTGCCACGAAGACTTAGCGGCTTTTCTGGCTTGTCGGCAGCAGCGGGGGGGGCGATCGATCGGATTCAGCACTGGCGGGCGATGCAGTTACGCCCAATTCCAATTTCAACCCAGCGACTGGTTGATGTTTGGCTCGGAAACTGTCGGCATTCCTCAATTCGTCTTGGATGCCTGTGATGCCACAGTTTTTATTCCCATGAGCCAGCCTGGAGTCAGGAGTTTGAATCTCTCTGTCAGCGCCGCTGTAGGTTTATTTGAGGCTAAACGACAGTTGGGCGAGCTGGGATAAATCTCGATCGACAGATACATACGCATATAGATATTTAATAGCTGTCGGGAGCAGCCAAATCTCCCTTTAAATATAAGAAATTTGTATCAAAGCGGTGAAAATCTAGATAGCGGAGATTAATATATTTTATGAATCCAAAAACAGATTGTTATCAGTAATACCAAATTAGTCGCTGCGATGATGCAAACACAAAAATAGAGGATTTCAGGGATTGAATGCGTCAGGGATCGCCTGCTTGTGCCTGAAGGCTATTGATATCTAGTAAATATACGGTTGTAGGTTGTCCGGAATTTAGCATAGAGTCGGACAATAGGTGAGAGTCTTAGTCTGTGTGAGAACGCATATTTTATGTATTCGTTCCACCTATTACGGTGTAAGGCTTTTGGGGTGTAATTGCAGCGGGTTTGACCGAGAATTTAAAAAATTCTGACGTGCAAGCTTGTCTAAATTTAAAAAGCAAGGTAATCTTGCCTAAGCACGATCGCTTTCAACAATCAGAATTTTTTTGGTTGTTGATTTAAATTCAGCATCATGCGATAACCTTGAGTGTTTCCAAGGACAGTTAGCGCTTCTCAGTAGGAGGTCGTTTTTTTGAAACGAACATATCCCCAAATTAAGCCTGTTCAGGCTAGTGAAATCGACAGAGACGGTTCTGCGGAACCGTCCAAGCAGACAACGCTCAGCACTGGCAGAGTTCGCTCTCTCGCCACGATCGGGCTGGCAATATCGGTAGGTGCTTCTGGCATCCTGCTGCCGAGAAACGGAGACAGCGCTCGCGCGTCTGAACTCACACCGACAGCAGAATCTACCGCTGAAGTACAGCCAGTATCGGCCAACGGGCCCGCGACCTCCGCACAAGTTGACGGTTCCTCAACCACACAACTAGGGGTTAAGGTTCAGCAGGGACAAACCCTTTGGGATCTGTCTCGGGACTATGAAATTGAACCGAAAGCACTAGCAACTGCTAACGGCATCAAACCCGATACCGTACTCCAAGTTGGCCAAGAATTAAGGATTCCGCAGGCTCTAGAAGCCTCGCCACAAGAGAACCCTGGCAATACTGCCGCGGTCAATCCCGAACAAACATTAAATCTGATCGGCTCCGAGTCGTTGGATAGTGCAGCCCTGTCTGGGCAGCCAACCACAGCGCCTGAGCTGGCGACGACGGTACCGGCACAAATTTCGATCGACAGCCCGAACGCAGACGGGGCGATCGACAGTTTGAAAAAACAGGAAAACCGCACCACAGCATCAGGTCGGCCCCTGTTGGACTCTGAGGTGGGAGTAAATTCATCTACACCTGCTGTACCGACGCTGGCATCCCCCGAATCTGCCACCTCGTCAGCAATTCCTGACCTCAGGGCCACACCTGTAATTCCCAATGCTACGGTGGGTCAAGCAGCATCGCCCGATCGAGCATTCGAGTCCATTGAACAGTCTCTGGTAACACCGAGTTTGCCTTCCGCTGTGGTAGTCTCCCCAGCAGGCAACAGTAGCGCAGCGCCAGCCCAAACGCTCTACAACGTGCGTCCGGGAGATACGTTGGATGCGATCGCCAGTAGTCACGGCGTATCGCCCAAAGAGCTGATCGCCGTCAACAAGCTCGGCAATCCCAACTTATTGAATGTCAATCAACGGCTGAAAATTCCCAAAGTTGGGTCAAATAATCCAGCGGTGCAGGCGACAGCCCCTGATTCTGCCTTTAACTCTACATCTGTCTGGTCGGCGACTTCTGTTCCCGCATCTTTGAACAAGAGCTCGTCTACCCCATCCACAGCCAGTGCTGGCGTTGCAGCACCCGCGCCCACAGTCGCGGTTGTCTCTCCCTTGGCGAACTTGGAAGGTCTGAACAATATTTCAGCGCCGATGGTTCCCCAAATTAACAGCATTCCGCTAACTCAAGTTTCTCAAACCATTAGCGACACCAGAAAGCTGGAACTTCAAGGCGAACCAACATTTACAGGTGCCGTTGACACCAGCGCCCTGCCCCAGCCAGCAAGTGCAACTGCTACCACCGTCGCTGCTGCATACCCGCAGCCGATCAGCTTGCAAAATGTTAGTAACGCCCAGGGTTTAAATGCCACTCCCACGAGCGCTTTACTTGAGTCGAATGCGGAGGATCTACCCACCGCTACCGCTTTCAACCCTTATTCCGAACGCTTGAGGGCAGAAGTTGTCAGGCTGCGAGAGGAATATCGCGCCTCGCGCAATTCGATCGGCGAAAATGCAGTTTCCCTGGCTCCAACTGACGGGCCGGAAGCGAAAGTCGCCTTGGGGAACCCGTCTGAGGAACTCCCAAGTGTCAATCCTGACCTCTACACCCCAGAGTACGCTGGGGCGGTGCAGAATGAAGTCAGCAGACCGCCGTCTAGAGCATGGTCTCAGGAGGTTCAGAAGCAGCAGCAAGAGCGTTTTGACCCCGCTCGTGCAGCCGAACTGCAACCGATCGACCTCACGCCGAACTCTACCTCTACTCAGGAACGGCCTGTAGTGGCAACTGCTCCTTTGGGTTCCGATGGTTACGACCCCCTGAGCAACCCGTCTTTGGGACGCATGGTTTCTCCAGAACTGCCTCCGCTTTCGGGCGCTGATACTTATCTGCCTAACGGCGGCAAACAGCAGTCGGCTAACGGGTTTATTTGGCCGGCTAAGGGCGTTCTCACTTCTGGCTACGGCTGGCGCTGGGGACGGATGCACAAGGGAATTGATATTGCAGGGCCGATCGGTACGCCAGTTATGGCCGCCGACAGCGGGGTGGTTACCTATGCACAGTGGAACGATGGCGGCTACGGCTATCTGGTGGAAATTACCCATGCAGACGGCTCAGAGACGATCTACGCCCACAACAGCCGAATTTTGGTGCAGAAGGGTCAGAAGATCGAGCGAGGCGAACAGATTTCAGAAATGGGCAGCACCGGGTTCAGTACCGGGCCGCACGTGCATTTTGAAGTCCATCCCGCCGGACAGGGTGCTGTCAATCCAATGGCTTTTCTGCCTGACGATACCTCCAGCGCTTCTCGGTAACGACTGGTCGGAAGTTATGGGTTTTGAATGATTACCAAAACTCATAACTTTTATTATAAGTCATAAGAAAATCTGTAGTTTGAAATCGAGACATAGCTCGCCCTACCGTGCTATGATAGTAAATCGTGAAGTAAGTTTGGCTCAGTGGCGCAGTGGTTAGCGCAGGGGACTCATAAGCCCAAGGTCGCAGGTTCAAATCCCGCCTGAGCCATGATTTCATCCACAAAAACACGCTCTCTATTTTGAGAGCGTGTTTTTTTGATTTTTTGACAAGATACGTGTAGTCGTTATGACTATGATATATTTGTAACAGTTCGTAAAAAAAGGAAACAAAATCTATGACGAGTGAATGCCTCCGGGTTGGTCAAGCTGCACCCGATTTCGCAGCAACAGCCGTAGTGGATCAGGAATTCAAGACAGTTAAACTGTCAGACTATAAAGGCAAAAAGTATGTAGTCCTGTTCTTCTACCCCTTGGACTTCACCTTTGTCTGCCCGACTGAGATTACAGCATTTAGCGATCGCTTCGAGGACTTCAAAAAAATCGACACCGAAATCCTTGGCGTCTCCGTTGACAGCGAATTCTCTCACTTGGCTTGGATACAAACAGACCGCAAATTAGGCGGTGTCGGCGACCTCAACTATCCTTTAGTTGCCGATATCAAAAAAACCATTAGTTCCGACTACAATGTTCTTGACCCAGAAGCAGGCATTGCCCTCAGAGGTCTGTTCATCATCGACAAAGAAGGCATCATCCAACACTCTACTATCAACAACCTTGCCTTCGGCCGCAACGTAGACGAAACCCTCCGCACTCTGCAAGCTATCCAACACGTCCAGTCTCACCCCGATGAAGTTTGTCCCGCCGGCTGGCAGCCCGGTGACAAAACAATGACTCCCGATCCAGTTAAGTCTAAGGTATTCTTTGCTGCGGTTTAAGCACATTGTATAGTTGTGGGACGCGGCAGGCGTGCTCATTGGTCTCAACTTAAGGTCAAACCTAGTCACTGCTGTTTGACGATTAGGCCTTAGATCCCCCCTAGCCCCCCTTAAGAAGGGGGGAACCGGAAGCATTCAAAGTCCCCCTTTTTAAGGGGGATTTAGGGGGATATAGACTCGGCAACAAACCAGAGATACAAAGGTTTTATGGCGATTGTTGACACTAATGACCAGTGCCGTGTCCCTACGTGCAGGGGCATTCGTTTCACCGGATTTTCAATTACCAATTACCAATTACCAATTACCAATCCCATAATTAGGAAATATGCTGACTTCTACTGATTTTAGCGGCTTGTTAAATCAGCGGTTTTTCCAAAATTTATTGCCTGTTCCCGCCACTAATGTGCTGAAACTGGGACAGAGAACGCCAGATTTTGAATTGCCGGATATTAATAATGGCAAATTGGTGAGGCTGTCCAATTATCGGGGCGATAGACCGGTAGTTCTGGCTTTCACTCGAATTTTTACTGAAAAGCAATATTGCCCTTTCTGTTTTCCTCACATTAAAGCCTTGAATGAAAAGTGGGAACAGTTTGCCGATCGCAATATAGAATTATTGATGGTAACAAGCACTGACGACCGCCAAAGCCAAATAGTGGTGAGAGATTTAGGCTTAAAAATGCCTCTGCTGTCCGATCCAACCTGTCAAGTGTTTCGGGCTTATGAAACCGGTCAGGCTTTGGGTGCTCCTTTGCCGGCTCAGTTTGTTTTGGATGCAGACGGAAAACTCCTCTTCAAACATTTGTTCTCCTTCATAGACCACAATGCTAGTGTGGAAACTTTGCTGAAATCTTTCGATAATTGACACTCAAGCGGGAGTCAACGCCACGCTCGATTCTTGCTTCTATGAATCGACTTGCCGATGCAGAATTACTTCAACATCGGTAGCGGTCAATTCTCCACAAGCGTTCAAGGTATTGTTACCCCAAGTTCCGGTATGCCCTACCGTACTTAATCCCCGACTTAGGATATTCTTAGCTGCATTGTGATCACGGTCTAAAACACATCCACATCTACAAACGTGAGTTCGTGTTGATAAACTCTTCTTAACAATCGTTCCGCAGCTAGAGCATTCTTGGCTGGTTCCATTGGGTGAAACGGCAATCGTAATTCTTCCGAATACTTTGCCAAAATATTCCATCCAAACTCGGAACATATACCAAGATGCGTCGTTAATCGATTTCGCTAGACAGTGATTCTTCACCATGTTCTTAATCCTCAAGTCTTCGTAAGCTATGCAGTCGTTAGACTGAATTACGCATCTTGCTAATTTCACAGCAAAATCTTTACGTTGTCTACTTATTTTGAGGTGGCGTTTTCCCAGAGTCACTCTGGCTCTTTTTCTGTTGTTGGAACCCTTGACGCGCCTTGATACCCGTCTTTGGGACTTCTTCAGTCTACATTCTCCCTTGCGGAGAAATCGTGGATTCTCTACTGCAATTACATTGGAGTCGGTGTAGAATTCTTTCAATCCTACGTCTAGTCCAATGGTATTTCCAGTTATTTCTACGACTTCGGAACGGTCAACCTGAATGCAAAACTGAACGTAGTAGCCGTCTGCACGTTTTACCAACCTGACTCGTTTAATTTGAGTGACTTGGTAGAAATGCAAGTCGCGCGTCCCTTTTAGTTTCAGCTTCCCAATCCCCTGTTTGTCGGTAAAGGTGATGGATTTCCTATCTGTTGCCAATTTCCAACCGCTAGTCTTATATTCGACTGAGCGGTTGTCTTTTTGGAACTGTGGAAATCCCTTTTTACCGGGAACCTTCTTCTTACAGTTATCGTAGAATCGGGAGATTGCAGACCATGATCTTTCTGCACTCGCCTGTCGAGCCATACTGTTCAATTCATCACAAAACGAAAATTCTTTTGCTAATAATGCACAGTATTTACTTAGATCGTTTTTACCAATCTTTTCGCCATCCATCCACAAGCGAATTGCTTTGTTTCGGATAAATTGTACTGTTCTAATAGCTTGATCGACAGCATCAAACTGCTGTCGCTTTCCGTATGTTTTGAATTCAAAAACTAGCATGACTTCGACCTGATCACGATATACTTACAATAGCAAAATTGGTGTAAAACAAATACAGTCTGTGACAATACTTTACAAGAAAGACTGAAGGGGACTGAAGTCCCCGCCCGCTTTCATCGAGCGCACTAAAGTCACGCTCGCTTTCCGCATTCCGCTAGTTTTTTTGTAAGAACACGGCAATGCTGTCTCCTAATTGGGAGTTTTTAACCGCAGATACAGGCAGATGTACGCGGTTATTTTTTAGTGTGGCGATAAATATAGGAACCGCCACATCGGTGAGGACATAAAGAACTTCATGAATAAAGCCGATACCCTTACTGCATCAATGGTTTGATTCCCGTTATGCAACTGTCAACTGTCAACTGTCAACTGTCCACTGTCAACTGTCCACTGCTATACTTATTGTGCCAATTTTCAGGGCGGAATACTCGGATGTTCGATCGACAGCAATCTAGGCTATAGCTGGAATGTAGCTAGTAGCAGTTTAAGCCGATGTCGTCTCCCAAAGGTCGATCGAGCAAAATAGAATTCAGCATCTTAGCGTCGCATCCTGAGTTGCTGACAGGTTTAGATGCGTGGCTGCGCCTGGGTTTGATTTCGCCCGCTGAGGTTGAGCAATTGTGCCGACAGCATTTAGTCTGCCCGCTGCCCGATCCCGCTGTAGCCCTTTCTGAAATTGACGATCGCCCGAACTCTCCTATTCCCGAACCCAAAGTACCAGCTCTAGCAACACAAAAAGCATTGCCCAGCACCACAAAAAACGTTGCGGAGCGCGCAGAAACCCCTCACACCCCAACTTTTGTAGCTCAAATTTTGCAGTCGCTCATAGCCGAAATTAGCGTCGTGTGGCTGTTATTTTTAGGAGTGTTCATGGTAGTTGTCTCCTCAGGAGTCTTAGCTGCCAGTCAGTGGGAAAGATTTCCGGCTGCCGGACAATATGGAGTTTTGTTAGCTTATACTTTAACTTTTTGGGCGATCGGTAGTTGGGCAAAAAAACAGTCTAATTTACACTTGACTGCTCAAACTTTGCAAGAAGTTACCCTGTTGCTAGTGCCAATAAATTTCTGGGCGATGGATACCTTTGGATTGTGGCGATATCCTTGGGATTGGGCAGTCGCCATCGTCGCCGCATTTATTTTAACTTGGATAACACGCGGAATTATTAAAGATCAGTATCAAAGTTTGTGGGGGAAAAATGTAACTACCTCGATCGCCATAAATCACTTGGGATTGAGTTATTTGCACTGGGGTTGGGGATTTGTAGGCTTTTCCATAGCAGCGGTTTATTTGGGTACCGTGGGAACTACTGTCGCTACAGTTTATCAAGTTCAACAACAACGGTTGCAATCTATCAAAGGTGGAGGAGATAGCGAAACTATCGCTGGTGCTTTCAGTTCCAGCCGAGATTTTTTAACTTACAAAAAAGCTGCTTTAGTCGCTTATTCCTTAGGAATTTTACTTGGTCGGGCGATATTTGTCAAGAATATCAATATCCCTGAAATGGGTTTAGCTTTGGGAATTTGCGGCGTGCTATTAGCGTGGCTGGATTGGCCACAGCCCCTGGCATCTGGGACTATTAAAAATAATATATCGCACCAACAAAATCCTGGTAACTTTTTTAATTGGCAATTAGCCGGAGGGGGTTTGTTGGGTTTGGGGTGGCTGGTTTGTTTTCGCGAAATTCCCCTACAGGCGATCGCAATTAGCATCTTGGCTATTTGGTTTTTCTATAATCGCTTAGTGCGGTTTTGGCAAAAGCTTGATTTGCTAATGCTTTTTGCTGTTGGACTTCAGAGCATTTGGCTGGTTTGGCGAGTTGTTCCTTTAGCGCTTAAAACACAATTTGTTATATCTTTAACTCAGCTTACCAACTCTCAGCAAACTCCTTGGGCTTTTTGGGGTGTTTTGCTCTTGCCCTATTTAATTTTAACGGTAAGCGTGGCGCAGTGGCTCTACCGATCGCGAAAGGTTCCACTTGCCCATTTTGGTGAAAATCTTGCTCTCGGTTTGGGCAGTGTTTTAACTACTCTTAGTTTAGTCAATCCCTTTTGGCGATCGATCAATTTATTCGTCTCTACTTTAACTTTAGGTTGGATCGCCTGGAAATACGTAATTCCCGATAATTCCCGGCGAGTTGTGACGCCTACTTCTGCTGTTGATCAACATCCAAATCCGGCATTTTGGGTTTACCTGACTCACATTATAGGTTTATGCGCGATATGTTCGGCAATTGACTTATTTTTACCGAACCAGAAAACGAATATTTGGGCAGGAATTTTATTGATTTTTATGGCGTCTGAATGGGCATTTTTTGTCTGGATGAAAGTAGCAAATGTCAGAGAAGATTCTGCATTTTTTCGGTGGCATCCTGCATTATTCCAAAGTTCCTGGTATTTGGGATTGGTGTTGGCAGGATTGAGTTTTATCTTGCTGTACAGTAATGTACACTCTCAGTGGAGTTTGCTCTGGCTGGCGACACCTTTGGCTTTGACTGCTGTTGCTAAATATACTGAAGTTCCTCACAAACAAGTTGCCAGTACCTTGAGTGCGATCGCCTTAATATTCGCACAAATTCTAATTTTTACTTTTCCGGGATCTCGGTTAATTGGTTTGGGTTTGGCAGCGCTGTTGATGTTAGTCAATACTTACTATTTAGTTGAGCTTCCAGCGGCTGCAATTGGAGTGGGGTTTGGCTTGAGTTTCGTAGCTGCGGCGATTTATCAATTAGGTTTTGTGTCTGGTTGGGCTTGGGCAATTGCTGGGGCGATCGCACTTTTGTGTCTCTGGTTGCTTCGCAGCACGATTGTTCGTTATTCTAGCAGTCTGCGTGAACCTTCGACCTTAGCTCAAATTTACGATCGAGCTTTAGATGGTTGGGCAATCTTACTCGCAGCCTTGCTGTTAACAAACATCACTGTTTATTCCTATGATATCTACACACGCAGTACCCTGAATTTCTCGCCCTCTGTTCAAGTATTAGCTGCTACTTTGGTAATCATGGCTGCGATTGTTTTCCGAAGTTTCCGTCAACTTCCCCCGCTGGCAATTTATGCTTTGGCTTGGAGTTTGGAGTTGCTGACAGCAGTTGGTTTGAGTTTTATTGGACGCAATACGATTAATTTGGCAGTGGCGAATATTGCGATCGGCTTATTTACCCAATTGTTGGGCGATTGGTGGCGGCGGCGCAATCCCGATGATCGCCAAATTTTACCCAGCATTCACGTTATACCTCTGCTTTACGGGTTGTTGGGCTTGATTTTGCGATCGCACACCTTTACCAATGGTACAGGTTTAATCTCGTTAGGTGCGTCTTTAATTGCGATCGGCATTGGCAGGCGGCAGCAAGAATTTAAACCTCTGGTTTATTTGGGATTAATTGGCGTATCAGCTTCCGCTTACGAATCAGTGTTTTATCAAATTTCTCGCACATCAGGAGGAGCTTTTGGCGACGGCTTAATTGTGCTAGCAACTCTCGGCACAACTTTAACTTATATCTATCGCATTTTATCTCGTTGGTTGAGCAGATATTTGCATTTAACAAATGCCGAATTAAAAATATTCGCTCATCTGCACTGGATTTTGAGCAGTTGGCTGCTGATTTCAGCTTCTGGCAACTATATTAAATCCGGCGTAAATTTAGGATTAGTTGCTGGTACTCTATTAGTGCAATACGCTTTCTTACAAGGGCGAAATAATCTCGATCGCCAATGGGCAGAAATTTGGATTTACTTAGGCTGGCTAGAAGCCTTTGGCATCCGGCTTTACTGGCTCAATACACCTTTAGTCAAGTACATTTCCGGGCCGCTGGCGCCGTGGAAAGTTGCTTTTGCTTCTCTATTTGCCTATTTAATTTACATCTTACCTTGGGATAACTGGGGTTGGTCAAAAAAACCTTGGCAGATAATTGCGTCTCTCATTCCCATAGTCGCTATTGTGGAATCTCCCGCTAAGTTTTATCCGATTAGTTTCCTCATAGCTGCCGCCTTCTATGTTTTCCTAGCTTGGGAAAAGCGCGAAGTCCGTTTTACCTACGTGAGTGTGGCGATAATTGACTGGATCTTGCTGCGCTGGTTTGGACAAATCGGATTGACTCAGCCGGAATGGTATTTTACTCCTTTAGGACTTTCTTTCCTTTACGTTGCTCAGTGCGATCGCACTTTGCAACTACCAGCCCAAAAAACCCTGCGCCACAATCTGCGAATGGTAGCCACGGCGCTGATTTGTGGGATACCTCTTTTGACTCAGCACAACCACGGTTTAGTTGCAGGATTTTTTAGCTTGGTGGCGATTGCTGCGGGTTTGGCGCTGCGAGTGCGGGCGTTTTTGTTTGTGGGAACCGGAATTTTCTTAATCAATGTTTTTTATCAGTTGGTGGTGCTGATTTTTGACTATCCCCTGATTAAATGGGCGATCGGCTTGGCTTTTGGGATTGTGTTTATCTGGATTGCTGCTACTTTTGAGACGCGGCGCGATCGCATTTCGGCTTTTGTGCAGCACTGGGTTGTACAATTGCAATCCTGGGATTGAATCTTCCGCCATCAACTACTGTTGCGCACGGAGATCTCCATTTACCAACAATATATTTTTTGTGATAACATTTTAAAAAAACGCCCTTTTTTTTGGGGTAAAAGCTTGACATTGCCGGTCTAAAAAGGTATCATATAATAATGGGAGTGGTGACAATTTTTAAATTTAAGTTACCACTTCCATTATCTAAAATATAACTTAAAAATCAACCAAAGTCAATAGGTAAAAATTCTTTTTTTTGCGCCGCGAGCAGCAAAAGCGATGTAACAGAAAAAGGGCAACTCAAAGGAGCGCAACTATAGCAATCCTAAATCATTTTCTATGTATAGGTGTACTGATGGATTTTGGGGAAATCAAATTTATGTTCCTTTGTG
>NZ_JAUBVX010000073.1:0-28111 GCF_036706065.1 Microcoleus sp. A2-C3
ATCATAGTTCTCTTGCCAGGATTACGGGATGTTTGGTTTCACCCTTTTTTAATTCGCCAACAGTCTCTTTCAACCGCGACTACACAAACAAAGTCTGCCTACCCAGACTCAAGAATAGAACCCGCAAAACATCAATTTATGACCCCAAAAATTATCGGCACAATTACCACATACCCAGGCATGAACCAAAGCGATTGGTTGTGGCAACAAACACCGGAAGATTTCGGAAAATGGGGCAACATTCAAATGCTCGCCAACCATCCAGAACCAGATTTTTTACTCATGTATCAATTCGACTTTCCCCGACAGCCCAAACAGCAGTCATGGCTCGACAAAATACGCCAATACAAGCATCAAAATCCAGATAATGACATTCGAGATAAATTCCGCAACGTTCCCAAAGAACGCATTATCTACCTAATTAGAGAGCCACCTTTAGCAGAAGTAATTGAGATCACCAAAGCCAACTACGAACAAGCAAAACTTGATTGCGGTTACGTTTCCGGGCCCGACGACTTCGCACCCAAACCCGATTATATGCCCGCGATTTGGTATCACTCTAACTCATTTCGAGAATTGAACGAAATGCCACTACCAAATAAAACTAAATCCTGTTCTTGGATAACTTCGGGCGTTAGTCGCACCGCCAACCATCGGCGCAGATTAGATTTTATAAAATTGCTGCAAGAAGCAGAATTAGATTTTGACCTTTACGGGCGAAATTTGCCAACTTGGGCGTGGGGAAATGGCACGGTTAACAATAAATGGCACGCCGTCGCACCTTATTATTACAATTTGGCTATTGAAAATTATGCAGAAAATGATTGGTATGTCAGCGAGAAACTTTGGGATGCTTTGTTAGCTTGGAATTTGCCGATTTATTACGGCGGTGCGGCGGCGGATAAGTTGTTGCCTGCGGGAAGTTTTTTGCGCTTGCCTAGTTTGGATCAAAAGGGAGTAGAATTTATTAAAGAAGTGATTGCTACTGCGGATTATTGGCAAGAAGCGAGGGAGAAGATTGCTGAAGCTAGGCAAATTATTCTTCATGAATTGAACTTGCTTAATTGGCTATCCAATTTTGTATCTTAGGAAATAGTCGCTTGGTGGGGCGGGTTTATGTGAATTGTTTGTGGGAATTATAGATGGTTGGTCAACCCGCCCCTGGTAGGAGCGGGTTCAGCTAAGAGCACTCGTATACAAGCGAGAAGATGAGTACAAAACCCGCCCTCTCCTCATCTAATGTTTATTTGTAACCACCTACTTAAGACCAAATAAACCGAGTTTTTAAGCCGAAGATACGGGCTGTAACGAAATATTTTCATAAAAAACCCGGTTTCTACGAAAACTCAAATTGTGCGATTGTTCAAAATAAACATACTTTTAATTGTCATAAAATAGCCCTATGCAAGTTCCCAGGCTGCACCCAGAAACAATCGAAGAAGTCAAACAAAGAGCCGACATAGTAGACGTTATTTCCGGTCGAGTTATCTTAAAAAAACGCGGCAAAGAATTCGTCGGATTATGCCCATTCCACGACGAAAAATCTCCCAGTTTCACCGTCAATCAAGCCAAACAAATGTACTATTGCTTCGGCTGCGGTGCAGGCGGGAATGCCTTTAAATTCCTCATGGAATTAGAGAAACGCTCTTTCAGCGAAGTAGTATTAGAACTAGCTAAAAATTATCAAGTCCCCATCAAAACAGTCGAACCAGAACACCGACAAGAATTACAGCGCCAAATTTCTCTGCGGGAACAACTCTATGAAATCTCAGCACTAACAGCCAAGTTTTACGAACACGCATTGCGGCAAACCCAAGGACAAGAACCCTTAGCATATCTCAAATCCGATCGCAAACTTAGCGAAGAAACTATCCAACAATTTCAAATAGGTTATGCACCCCAAGGTTGGGAAGCACTGTATAGTTATTTAGTAGAACAAAAAAACTATCCCGCGCAATTAGTAGAACAAGCAGGACTAATTGTACCACGCAAATCAGGCGGCAGTGGCTATTACGATCGCTTCCGCAACCGCATCATGATTCCCATTCGCGATACCCAAGGCAGAGTCATCGGTTTCGGCGGCAGAGCTCTCGGCGACGAACAACCCAAATACCTCAATTCTCCCGAAACAGAACTGTTCGATAAAGGTAAGACTTTATATGGCTTAGATACAGCCAAAACAGCCATTAGCAAAGCCGATCGCGCGATCGTCGTAGAGGGGTACTTTGATGCGATCGCACTTCAGGCAGCGGGCATCTCCAACGCCGTCGCCTCCCTCGGCACAGCCCTGAGTTTAAACCAAGTGCGGCAGTTATTGCGGTACACTGACTCCAAACAAATTATCCTCAACTTCGACGCCGACAAAGCAGGCACCAAAGCAGCAGAGCGCGCCATTGGAGAAATAGAACAACTCGCCTATCAAGGAGAAGTACAACTGCGAGTGCTCAACATTCCCGACGGCAAAGATGCCGACGAATACCTCAAAACATACTCCCCAGAACAATATCAAGAATTGCTCGAAAATGCTCCATTGTGGCTCGACTGGCAACTACAACAAATGCTCGTCAATCAAGATTTGAAGCAAGCGGATACTTCCCAGCAAATTACCAAAAAAATCATTAAATTATTAACCAATATTACTGATGACAATCAGCTATCACATTATCTACAAAAATGCGCCGAAATCCTCAGCAAAGGAGATTTTCGACTCACAAAAATGCTCGCCGAAAACTTATTAAATCAAGTAGTCAGCGATTGGGGACAGCGGCTGAGTCAAGACGAAGCTTTGACAATGCCTCTGTTAATTAGAAACAAGCTAAAGCCGAACAAACAATATAAAAAACAACGTACCAGCGAAAGCAAAAGCTCAAAAACAGGCTTTTCAGTAGCAGCCCGAAGTCTGTTAGAAGAAGCAGAAGCGCAATTATTGCAGATTTACTTACACTGTCCCGAATACCGCCAAGAAGTCAGAGAAGCCATAGAAGCTAGAGATGTGCAGTTTAGCTTGTCTCATCACAGATTTTTGTGGCACTTAATTTTGAATGCAGAAATATTGCACAACATCTATTTACAAGCAGCGCCTACTGAGTTAATATTGAAATTGCAAGATAGCTTCATTGAATATCCTACTCAACTCAATCAAATCTCCCATTTATTTCATTTAAACGAGTTTTCCGAAAGAAACGTTTATCGCGCGCCTTTAGTCATTCGATCTGCGATCGCCTGTATCGAGCAAATCATCAGCATCAAGCGGCGGAGAATTGCACTCGATATGTGGCAGAAAACCGATGCTGCCATAGAATATTACCAGCAACTCTGCGCCGAACAAGAATGGATAGAGGAATTAGAGCGGCTGCGTCAAGTTAATTTTTACGATTTAACCTCCGTACCTTGGGGCTAATAAGATTTTAAAAGACACGGCGGTTGAAACCGTACGTCCTATCTTTTAATAATCACAAAACAGAGTTTCGCGAGTCTCTCTCCCAGTCACCGGATTAGTACCTTTTGCGACTTTACAAAGTTTTTCGATCATATCGTCTCGCAGCAGTGTCTCAGTAAAATCAGCACCGTCAATCACAGCTCCTTCCAGTCTGGTATTGTAAGCAAAAGCACCCTCAAGGATAGCATTTGTTAAATTTGCGTTCATCATGCGAGCCAAATCCAAAGTCGCACCCCTTAAATTAGCGCCTTCTAAATTTGCCTCTTCCATATTGGCACCAAACAAGCTTACGCCTCGTAAATCTGCATTAGTAAAATTGCTGTTGCGAAGATTAGCTTTATTAAAACTGTCGTTAGTCAGAACTTGTCCACTAAAATCAGCGCCAACTAGAATTTCTTTGTCACGATCCAAGGCGAAAGCAGGTGCGGGATTGATGGCGATCGCCCCAGCGGCAATTACTGCTAAAATAATAAAACTCAGCAAGAAAGTATAAATATGTTGGCGAATTCCAGAAGTCATACAATTTAAAGCTAATGGGCAGCGATGAAAGTTCAGAATTGAATTTTACCAGAAAGCGATCCTCTTCCCTAGCTCCCGCCGACTCCAACTCTCCTCAATCCCCAAAATCTAGGGTTTTGGGCACATTGGGAGAAAACTTAGTCGCCGAGTGGTTACAGCAGCAAGGTTGGGAAATTCTGCATCGACAGTACCACTGTCGCTGGGGAGAGATTGACATCATTGCTCTCGGAAAAGATGAAGACAGCGCCAAAAAACCAGGCATTCCCAATCACCGATTCCCGACATTAGCCTTTGTAGAGGTCAAAACTCGCCGCCGCAGAAATTGGGATGCTGGCGGAATGCTGGCTGTTAGTGCCACAAAACAAGCCAAACTTTGGCAAACCGCCGAAATATTTTTAAGCACTCGTCCAGATTTAGCAAATAATTCTTGTCGCTTTGATGTCGCCCTAGTCAGGTGCGAACCCTCACGGCAAAACACGAAGCATATAGTACCACCCTTAACGGTGCCTAACTCTCAATCCGTCCTTGCCGGAAATTACCTGCTCACCCTGCAAGAATACATTCGATCGGCTTTTAGTAATTAGAAATGTCAAATTAAAAATTACACGGTAAAATCAAAAAGCAATGCCACTTAGTAATTTTTAATTGTTAACTTGCCCTTACTGCCGCCCATATCTCTCTTCAACTTTAACGGACGTGGAAACAGCGTTAAATCCTCTCCCCCGATCGCCTTCTCCCCCTCTCTCTCTGCCATCACAGTTAATTTATATGCGTAGCAGTCTAGGCCAAAGTTTCCGGGCAATATCCCAGACCCTTGACAAACTGTTGGCGAAACGCTTCAATTTCCTTACGGTCAGGACTGCCGTGACAAACCACTGCCACCTGGTAGCGACGCATCACGCTCAGCGGCGACTGTCCGGTTTCCAAACTCCAAAGTGCCATCTGCAAGCGAATTTCAGGATCGTAAGGAATCCCCAGTTCGTTCATAAAAGCCCGAAAATCTCCGTGCATTCCTGGAGTTAAATATTGGCTCATTTTCACCTTCACCACCCAGCCGTCTATTTGGTGAATAACAGTGATAAATTGCAAGGGAAGATGATGAGCTGTGCGTAGGTAATCCACGACTCTCAGAGTAAGGCTAGTATTGGCGATGTAGTAGAGGTATTCCATAACGATCCTTATGAGCCTTATGAGCAAAGCTGATGCTATACCTCTATACTCGCGGACTCTACCCGCCACCACAAGGGGAAAACCACCCGACTTGAGATGGGGGTTTTTACCCAATTTGTTACCCAGTTGACAGATTTTTGACAGGAATTCACCAGATGACAGAGATTGACTGGTCTTTGGACGGTTATGACTACGAACTTCCGCCCTCGCGCATTGCCCAAAATCCCGTAGTGCCGAGGGACAGTTCTCGGTTGCTGGTGGTAGACTCTCCCAGCAGTCACCAACACCGGATTTTCCGGGATTTACCCGATTTGCTAGAACCCGGAGACCTGCTGGTACTGAACAACACCCGCGTGTTGCCAGCGAGGCTCTACGGGCACAAACCCAACGGCCCGGCTGTGGAGATATTGTTGATGGAAGAACGGCAGCACAACTGCTGGCTCGCTTTGGTTAAACCAGGGAAACGCTTAAAATTAGGAGCAAAAATTGAGTTTGATCCACACTGTGAAGAATCCGCAGGCCCTTGCTGTTGCCTTCCCGACGCTGTGGCAGTCGATCGTCGATTGACTGCTACAGTAATTGCCAGGGATGAGTCAACAGGAGGACGGCTGTTAGAGTTTGACATCCCCACAGATGCGACTCTGGCGAAGTTTTTGGACGAATACGGCCATGTACCCCTGCCGCCATACATTGACAAGTCCCAAGCTTCGCCGGAACAGTACCAGACTGTTTATGCCGAAAAACCTGGGGCGGTGGCGGCCCCCACAGCAGGTCTGCACTTCACCGAAGAATTGTTTAGCCGCTTGGAGCAGCGGGGAATTGACAAAACTTTTGTCACCCTCCACGTCGGAGTAGGGACGTTTCGCCCCGTGGAGGTGGCAGACGTGACGACTCACCAAATGCACAATGAATGGGTGGAAGTATCGGCCGCCACCGTAGAGAAAATCCGCGAAACTCAAGCTAGAGGCGGGCGGATCTTTGCGGTGGGTACTACAGCAGTGCGAGCTTTAGAGGGATCTGCCGCGGCGAGTGGCGATTTTTCCTTGCAACCTTTTTGCGGCCAGACAAATTTGTTTATTTATCCCGGTTACAAGTGGCGGGTTGTGGACGGGATGATTACCAATTTTCACTTGCCGCGCTCTACTTTGATGATGATGTTAAGTGCGATGGTGGGAAGGCCTCGGCTGTTGGATTTATACCGAGAGGCGATCGATCACCAGTACAGATTTTATTCTTTTGGCGATGCCATGCTGATTTTACCGGATGTAAGGAAGGATTAACTCATATTTAGCACCATTCTCAAGCTTTCCTTTAGGGCGGCCCGAAGTGGCCACCCACAAGAAAATATATGTGTTGCTCAACAGCCAGGAAAGCCTGTCAACCGAGAATGGTGCAAAATATCAGAAATGCCAATGGTTAATTTTTAATCTATTTATTCTTCCTCCTCTTCTTCATTGCCGGGATACACAAAGCTGTTGGAACGCCCAGTCAGAACCGATTTGCCCAGGGACAGAGCTTTCTGAGCTGCCACTACAGCTTTGCGCTTCCATGTGGCCTTACGCATATTCTTCTTGGATTTGGAGGTTTTCTTCTTAGGGACTGCCATGACGCTAAATACTTTCGGATTGTATAGACAAACAAATATTCTAGCCGATTTTGCCTCACAGGCTCGATCGACTCTCCGACAACAATTGTTTGGGAAGTAGTATCAAGTAGTACGGTACATCAGCAGTTAGCTGCTCAAACAACACCTACAATCGCCAGACTAACGCACCCTACATTTAAATCCCTCAAGGGTGCACAGCGCGATCGGCTTCTCAAAAAACACCTAAAATCCCCGGCTGACGCACCCTACATTTAAATCTCCTACACCTAGTTTAGCCAGACAAGCTCAACCTAGCATCCCCACAAACAAGACGCGGCCGATATTAAGCTGAGCCAGGACGATCGCACTTCAACACACTTCAACGCACTTACTTCGGTTCGTGACTAGCAATCCGCTTACCATCGCCATCGTAAACCTGCATCGGAATTTTCGCGTTTTCGGCGATCGCCTCCAAGGCCTTTTGCAAAGTTTCAACGTGCTTTTCCACAGCTTGGCGAGTCTTAACAGAATTATTGTTATTTGCCTGAATGAAAGTTTGTTGCAACTTCTCCACATAACCGGGAGTCATCTGCACCGCAATCAAACCACTACTAACAGTATAATCGCAAATCTTCGGCTTGCCTTTGCAAGTTCTATCCAAATCCGTGCGCGCTTTTTGCAGATTCCTTTCTTCCCGCAACTTAACTTCAGCTTGCTGCAATGAAATTTTGTAGGATTCGATCAGCGGTTTAGCTTTTTGGGAATAAGAAGTAGCCACCGGAACTTGCTCGGCATAACTCAAAGCTCTCCGCCAGTTTTCTGATGCTTTAAACCAGCCGTTTTTGCCCTCAAAAATTCTAGCTTCTGCTGCTAAAGTCACAGCTTGAGTGTAGGCATTTTCCGAAATTCCTTCAACATTTTTGCGTTCGCGAGCTTGTGAAAGCTTGGTTTCGTATTTCGGAGCTAGCAGTTTACCTTGTTGATAGGATTGCGTATTGCCGGGAATTTCTGCTAGGGTGTCCAGAGCTTTTTCCCAACCTGCTTGCACTTGTCCCCATGTCTCGGCTGTCTGAGCTACTGCTTCGCGAGCTTCTGCTATTTGAGCTGTACTTTTGGCTGCAAGCAACGTTTTTTCGGCTTTTGTTTCTGCGCCCAGGAGCCGATTTCCACTTGCTAAATTCTTCCGGTATTCCTTCGTCTTTCTTTGAGCATACGGATAAACTGGGCTGTCTTTGGGGATTTCTCCGAGTTGAGCGATCGCACTTTGCCACAGAGCCTGCGCTTCCTTCGCACTCTCGGCAGAATAAGACGGATTTTCGGTTTTCCGGGCTGCCGACTGTGCCAGACGCGCTGCATCGATCGCAGATTGGATATTTTGATTTTGCTCGCGATAGCTTTCCAGGGCGGTTTGAGCCTCACTGCGATGAATTGACCAAGGGGGAATTGGTTCCAAAAGTGCGATCGCCCCTTTTAACTGTTCCTGCGCTTCTTCCGGGCTGTTAGCAACCTTGGAAGTTTTCAGCGTCCTTACCGAATTGTCGCTCAACTGTTTAGCATTAGCTAGTGCAGGGCATTCTCCGATCACACAGGGGCGGCTCAACAGGTAATAACCCCCTGCCAAAATTATCGCCGCCAAGCTGACGATTCCTGTCGCCGCCAGCACCGCCCACGGTGAATACTTTGGTGTTTGAGAAACTGTTACCGCTTCCATGTCTAGCGGATTGAAGGGATTTTCTGCAAAATCTCCAGGAATTGCAGCTACTCTAAAGGCGATCGGATCGGAATTGTTGGAACTCTCAGACAAATCAGGAAAATATTCATGATCTCCCTGCTCTTTAATATCTGTTTCTAACGGCATTTCCTCCGCTGCATCCGCCGTATCTGCCGCATTTGTTGCTAGCACAATCCCCGTTTCTGCTGCGGGTATTTCCTTGGTTTTCTTTCGCACTTCCACTGTTTTGGGTCTTGACAAAACAGGGTTGTGCATTGTAAAAGAATGGAAAGCATAGGGCTGTTTTTGCCCAGTCATTTTTAAGCAAAGTCCAATCTGTTGAATAGTTTCCGGTTCTATTTCGAGAATTGCTGCTTCTAGTACCGCAAAAGTCGGTTTAGCTTTGAGAACTAAACTGCGTGGGTGTTCTCCCACAACGGTTAAAGAATCATCTCGAAAATCGCAACTGATATAAAGCGGTAAATTTTTAAATCCGGCTGTTTGCAAGTGCTTTTGCAACTCTACTTCTAGAATTTGTGCCTTGCTTTGTCGCGCTGCTACTGTCATATTTTTCCTCTTTCTGATATCACCACATTTAGATTTGGTAATTGGTAATTGGTAATTGGTAATTAGACAATTATCTCCCAATCTCCCAATCTCCCAATCTCCCCCTCTTCCTTCTGTCAACTGTCAACTGTCAACTGTCCACTGTCAACTGACTTACCCCAAGCCCAACTCGCGCTTGAGCAAATTAATCGACTTAGATCCGATATAATTTTCGGAGCATACCAGTTGCGGGGGACGAATAATATCCTCTCTGGCGGCGTTAATGGCAGCTTTTACTGTAGCAAAGCTCGGTTGGTCGCAGAAAATTGTTCTCGCCGATCGCACGATCGAGTTAATCTTGTAGGCATCCGACAGCAAAGCCGTCATCACCAGCAAATCCTCGCCCCGGAGACTGTGGATAATCACTTCAGTCGATCGCAACATTCCCGAACTCAAACTGACGATACCCAAATAACTATCCTTAGGCAAATTCCCCACTAACTGAATTTCCTCAACATAATCATAGATGTCTACGGGAATCACTCGCACCGAACGGGGCGCCGAAATTAACTCCGCTTGTCCGATAAAATAACGACTGGTGATTACAGTTCCCGCAGAGATGTTATCCAGAAAAGTACCTAAATCTTCCATCGCTACTAACTGGATGGGAATCCGCAAAGCTTGTTCCAGTTCTTTCGCCATCAGCTCGCCCACGCCGATGTCTTCTGTGGGGGCTGTGACGACCACCCGCGCACTACACCTGAGTCGCCAGTCAATTTCTGCCAAAAATAATTCCCTTGCTTGGTTGAGCGTACAGCCCTGTCCCAGCAGTTGATCCATACTTTCTTGAATTATTTTGTTAGCCAGGGGATATTCATCAAGGATCGGGGATTTGAGTTTGCTGCCACCTTCGTGGCCTTGAGCGCGGACGTAAATGCCCGATCCGGCTTGGGCTTCTACAAGTCCGGTATTTTCGAGTTGTCGATATACTTTGCTGATGGTGTTGCGGTGCAAACCCGTCTGCATTGCTAGTTGCCTGGTACTGGGCAAGCGGTGTCCGGGTGGAAACTGGCGCGAGGCGATCGCAAACCTGATTTGATTGAATAGTTGCGTGGACGCTGGAATATCACTATCTGTTTGAATATGAAACTGAACCATATTAAAGGCTCCGACGACTTCAACTTAGTATTTTTATAACGTCGAGTACCGCGCCTGGGATTGCTTGGATATCTCTGCGTGTGTATAGCATAATCTGATTTGGTTCATCTGTGACGGCGGTTTTGCTTAGTTTGCGATCGGGGCTGATTGGCGATCGATCGCAGCCTCCCGAATTCCCCTGATTGTTCAGGTACTTTCAAGTCTTAACTTTATAGCAACCGCCATCATCGTCAGGACATTCTTAATTGCTGAAATCCATGCGGTAAATCCGCTATTCCCTCTATCCGTGACCTCCGTTAAATCCCTTAAAAAATCCGTTGCCGAACTTCCCTATGCTATATTTACTCTCCGACTATTTCCATCTCGCTTGCTATCTTTCTACCAGTCATAAAATAAGTCCGCATTTCCCCTTTACCCTTAATTTCAATCAAGCCACGCTCTTCAAATTCATATTTATCTGACAGCAAATCGTAAGTATAAAAACTAACTTGAATGCGGCCGGGGATGCCGTGAGATTCCATGCGGCTGGCTGTATTTACTGCATTTCCCCACAAATCATAAATGAATTTTTTAGTACCGATTACCCCCGCCACCACCGGGCCGCTATTAATCCCAATGCGGATATCAAATTTTGCGTCTAGCTTCACATTTAATTCCTGAATTGCTACTAGCATATCCAGCGCCATTTCGGCGATCGCCTCTGCGTGATCTGGGCGTTCAATCGGAATACCGCCCGCTACCATGTAAGCGTCCCCGATCGTCTTAATTTTTTCCAACCCGTGCTTGTCAGTAAGTTGGTCAAAAGTTGAGAAAATTTCATTTAGCAAATGTACCAATTTAGTCGCGGACATCGTGGTAGAAATTTGGGTAAAATTCACCAAATCAGCAAAAAGAATAGTTGCTTTTTCAAACTTGTCGGCAATTACCCCCGGTTCGCGCCTCAACCTGTTGGCGATGGGTTCTGGCAGAATATTTAGCAGTAAATTCTCAGTTTTTTTCTGTTGTTTCCTGAGTGCAGATTCCATCTGTTTGCGCTTGGTGATGTCGTGAAAAAATACAGAAATGCCATCGTGACTGGGAAAAGCCCGGACTTCCAACCACACTTTTAAGGGACGATAATATTCATCAAAAGTCACTCCCACTTGTTTGGCTACAGCTTCATGACACTCTTCATAAAATACCGAACTTATTAAATCTGGAAACTGTTCCCAAAAAATTTCCCCAAAAAGTTCTTCCGGCGCACGCTGCAAAAATTGCGATGCTTTGTAATTGATGTAAGTAAACCGCCACTGGAGGTCTAGAGCAAAAAAAGCATCGCTCATTCCTTCTAAAAAATTGACAATTTGCTCATCAGTAGAACGGAGTTTTGCTTCAACTTGTTGTTGTTGGATCTGGGCGCGCTTTAATTTAGCATAATTAATTCGCAACTCCATTTGGCTAATAACTTGCCTTCCTAAAGTCCGCAGCGCTTCTAATTGTTCTGGCGTGAGATGGCGCGGAACTGTATCTATCGCGCACAAAGTGCCTATTGGAAAACCGTCAGAAGTTACGAGCGGCGCTCCAGCATAAAACCGAATATTGGGATTGGCAGTTACTAGCGGATTCCCCGCAAAGCGATCATCTTCGAGAGCATTGGGTATAACTAACAATTCGTTAGGATTTAAAATAGCGTGAGCGCAAAATGCTAACTCTCTAGGAGTTTCTACCGCGTCCAAACCGACTTTTGATTTAAACCACTGTCGGTTAGCATCTATTAAGCTGACTAAAGCAATAGGAGTGCCGCAAATGTGGGATGCTAAAGCTGTTAGATCATCAAAAGCTTCGTCGGCATCTGTATCGAGAATCTGGTAGCTGTGAAGTGCTTTTAGTCTCTCTTCTTCGTTGCTGGGCAAAGGTGCAGCTTGCATCGGCGGCGGCGAGGATATACGGTTGCGAAAAATTCGCGCAAGTCTCCGCGCTGCAAATTTTTGGACTCGCGCTGCTAGTTTTTCAACTAACATCAAAATACCTGTTTGCCAAGCTTTATTCATCTTTTTTTATCTTTTTTCTCGCCTGTTGGAACTGCGGACGATCGCCCTAATGCGATCTATCCCTATATACTTACCGCAACTAACTCCTCAATTTCCTGAGCTTTCGCTGGCAATTTCCCTGTTAATACTTCTCTACCCTCTTCGGTAACAAGTATATCATCTTCAATGCGTATGCCCCGCACGTCCGCGAATTTTTCCAACTCGTCCCACTTTACAAACTCTTTATATTTGGCGCGATTTTCAGAGTTATTCAAAATTGCCGGAACTTGATAAAAACCAGGTTCGATCGATACCAGCATTCCCGGACGCAAAACACGATTCAGCCGCAAAAATCCCAACCCAAACCGACTGCTTCTCGTTCTTCCTGCTGCATAGCCAGCCAAATCGCCCAAATCTTCCATATCGTGAACATCCAAACCGATTAAATGCCCGATTCCGTGCACAAAAAACAGCGCGTGAGCATCCATTGCTACCAAATCTTCAACATTCCCCCGCAAAATACCCAAATCAACCAATCCTTCTGCCATAATCCGAGCAGCTAACAGGTGAATATCTTGATATTCTACCCCAGGACTAATTTTCTCAATACAAGCATCGTGCGCTGCCAAAACTACATCATAAATCGCTCTTTGAGTCGGCGAAAACTTGCCGGAAACAGGCCAAGTGCGAGTCACATCAGCCGCCCATCCCATTGATGTTTCTGCACCGACATCTGCTAACAGCAAATCTCCTATTTGTAGCGGATTGTGATAATGTTCGCTGTGCAGAACTTCGCCCTGTACCGTGACAATACTCGGATAGGCACAGGTCATATTTTCCGAGATGATCACACTTTCCATTGCAGCGCGAATCCCCGCTTCGATTCGAGCATTTCGAGTTGCCGCCATACCCGCTTTGTGTGCTGCTACGGTGACAGCCGCAGCTTGACGCAATTCGACCAAACTGGCTGCATCGTGGCTCAGGCGCAGCGATACGACTGCCTGAGTCAATTCTAGATCGATGCCGGTTGGCGCTTTGGACGGTGCAAGAGCGCGATCGAGAATATCCGACTGTTGCAACCGAATCAAGCTATCCTGAAGGGCGATCGTTGCGCTATTTGTGGAGCGCGCTTTTAATTCAGTCATGGGGAAAGCAGCATCAGCCCCAATTAATTCAGCAATTTCCGCTCTTTTCGGCATTTCCCCGTGCCAAAGTGTGCTACTAGGATCTGCATCATCTAAGAACAGTTCTAATTTGCCAGATTCTAAGCGAATCGCAGCATTTTCTAACGGCAAACCTGCAAAATATAGGAAGTGACTGCTGGCGCGAAAAGGGTAAACAAGTGCCGGATAATTCCGAGGAATGCTGCGCCCAGACCAGAGAATTACCGGAAAATTCACTAAATTGGCAAGTTTTTGCCGCCGTTGGTGTAAAGTAGTTCTTAACAAATCGTAGTTTTTAGTTTTCATCGGTAACAAGTGAAAATTTGAATTGGTTTGAAGTCAGGACTTCATTCCTTAGATTCTCAGCGTTAAAGCATTAAAGTCCTGACTTCAAATTTAGCAGCCATTTTCAGTAAAAGTCTAATCTTTATTTGATTTTTGGCTGCGATCTTTGGTACTATCTTGGCGATCGTCTTTGTCGTCATCGCCGACATGATTGTGTTCACCAGGAACACTGCCAGACTGCGAACACAAAAACGCTATAAGCATTACAGTGCAAGCAATATAGCAAAAATTGAACACCCGCAATCAGCCAAATTCGTTGGTTTGGTTGTTGTTGATTTTGCGCGCTAGGCGATCGTTTCTATTGACTCTTTATATTTTAGACTTTAAAGTATAAGTAAATTCACGTAAAAAACATGAAAACTTCTCACACAGCCTCTAAAACTTCCGTGCAAGTACGCGACTGGCCAATCGAACACTTGCCAGGATTGACCAATGAAAACCAGTCTCAACTAGAAGAATGTGGCATCACCACAATCGGACAACTAATTCGGATGACGAAAACACAAGCAGCAAAAGTGTTGCTAGCACATCAATTACAGATTAACGTTAAACATATTAATAAATGGGTAGCAATGGCAGAGTTGGCTCGAATTCCGAGCGTAGGCTGTCAATATTGCGGGCTGTTGCTGCACGCGGGCGTTGCTTCTGCGGCTCAACTGGCTCAAATGCCCGTGGAGAGGTTGCACCAACAAATCCTCAGACTCCATGTAGCCACAATGCAGCGCAATGATTTGACTCCTTCAGTCGATCGCGTGCAACAATGGATTCAACAAGCTAGATTAGTCAAGAGTCATTAGTCAAGAGTCATTAGTCATTAGTCATTAGTCATTAGTCATTAGTCAAGAGTCATTAGTCAAGAGTCATTAGTCAACAGTATATGAGTTCTTAAGACGTTTAGGAAGTTCTTAATTACTGAAGCTCGTACAGTCGATTCCTTCTTCCTTCTTCTTCCTTCTTCCTTCTTCCTTCTTCCTTCTTCCTTCTTCCTTCTTCCTTCTTTATATGTCAATTCAAGTTTACGGAATCCCGAACTGCGGCACCTGCAAAAAAGCTATGCAGTGGCTCAAAGATTACAGCATTACTTACGAGTTTATCAACACAAAAGAACAGCCACCCAATCGCGAAACAATTCAAAACTGGGTCAAAGCTTTAGGTTTTCAACCAATGCGAAATACTTCTGGTCAATCTTACCGCGCGTTGGGCGACGAGAAGCAAGACTGGACGAGTGAAGAGTGGGTGGAGGCTTTTGCTAAGGATGCGATGCTGCTGAAACGTCCTCTTTTTGTTAAAGATGGAACTGCTGTTTTAGTAGGTTTCAAAGCAGATGCGATTAGAGAAAAACTTGGGCTTTAAATTAGCTGAGTTTAGCGGTTTTTGCGCCGCATAACCTTAATTTCTCCCAGGTCGTCCGTGAAATCCCAGCGATCGTAAAATGGTATCATTTTCGGCAAACAATTAAGCGAAAAACTCTCCACGGCTTGCAATTCGGGATGATTGAAAACTGCATCCATCAATACCGCGCCCAGTCCCATTTTTCTGTGTGTCGGCTTGACAATCACATCAAAAATCATCGCCCTGTAGACAAAATCGGTGATGACGCGGGTAATGCCAATTAGCCGATCGCCCTCATCGACCAAACCAATGGTAACATCAGTAGCGGCAAGCATTTTCACCACATCCTCCCGCCTCCGCTTGTCGCACCAAAACTCGTTTTTGTACAAATCCATCAAGTCAGAAACCTGACTTTCCGTCAAAGTCTCGACTATGCGGTAGTTATCCATTTTTTACCTCAGAAAAATCAGAGGACTAAATTCCTCACCACCAACCAAATTATTATTGTTTTAGTGTTACCAAGCTGGATATTGCATCACCCAATAGTCTGAATTTCATTCCTGTACTTCTGTTTCCTCCGTTTCCTCCGTTTCCTCCGTTTCAAATACTACTTTGTTGTAAATCTCGCTCATCGACATTTGTACTCCCAGCGTAGCGAAAGCAACTATTGCCGATTCTCCCTCATATTCCTGAAACAACCATTGATTCGATTCATTTTTAATATACTGTGCGACTAAAAAATCGGATTGATTGACTAATATATACTCGCGGAATTCAGGAATCGAGCGATAAAACCGAAATTTATCCTCTCTATCGAAATCCTTGGTAGACTTAGAAAGGACTTCCACAATCATGATTGGATTGAGTATCTCGTCGGTATGTCCTTCCGTAAAAACTGGTTCTCCTTCAATCACCATAATATCCGGGTAAGTTCCCCGCCGGTATCGAGGAATCCACAGCCGCAAATCGTTGTGAAAAAGCTCAAAAGGTTTCCCCTCAAGCAAGTTTCCCAAAACTCTACTCAAATTTCGGATAATCCGGCTGTGATTAATTGTGCCGCCTGCCATCTCTACAATTTCTCCATCGCGGTATTCATTTCTAAACTCGGTAGTTTCTTCTAACTGTCGGTACTCATCTGGAGTATAAAACTTTGACTTGGTTTTTACTAACATTTTTACACCTCCACTATATTTTATCTGCGTTAATCCGTATTAATCTGCTTAAATCTGCGGTTAAAAATCATGACTAATAGTATATCACAATCATCGGCGATTTGAATTTGATTACAGAAGACCGGGCGGTTGAAACCGCGTCTATACAAACTCTCACCTGCCTCCGCAGGTTGAAGATATAAAAAAGCGCCTAATCTTTGACAATTAGGCGCTTTCCAATCTTTCAAATCCCACTAAAATTAATCGTTGCGAGACAAAAGATTCGATTCAACTTTCACAGCATAAGTCGGTACAACCTGACTAATTGCCGATTGCAACATGGGGGTTTTGGTGACTGAATCGTTTGCTAAGTTAAACAAAGGATTAGACAAAATTCCAGCCAATGTTGTCGCGACTAAAGTTAGTACGACGCTGACTTGCAAAGGTCGCATTCCCTGAAGGTTCCAGCGAACTTCGGGATAGTTCTTCACCGCATCCGACATCTCTTGAGGTTCTTTTACTACCATCATCTTGACGACGCGGATGTAGTAGTAAATCGAAACTACGCTGGTAATTAATGCCAGGATAACTAAGCCGTAAAGTCCAGCTTGCCAGCCTGCCCAAAACAGATAGATTTTGCCGAAAAATCCAGCCAGGGGGGGAATTCCGCCGAGAGAAAGCAGGCAAATACTTAAGGCTAAAGTTAGCAGAGGATCTTTTTGATACAAGCCCGAGTATTCGCTGATTTGGTCGGTTCCAGTCCGCAGGGAGAACAGGATGATGCAGGCGAATGCGCCTAGGTTCATAAACAGGTAAATCAACAGATAAAATATCATGCTGGAGTAACCGGCTTCGGTTCCTGCAACCAAACCAATCATGACAAAACCGGCTTGGGCGATCGACGAATAAGCCAAAAGCCGCTTCATGCTAGTCTGGGCGAGGGCAACTACATTACCCAACACCATGCTGAGTATGGCTAAGGCTGTGAATACGAAGTGCCACTGTTCGATAAGTGCGGGGAATGCACTTGTTAACAACCGGATGGCTAGGGCAAAACCGGCGGCTTTGGAACCGACGGAAAGGAAGGCGACAACGGGTGTTGGTGAACCTTCATAAACGTCTGGAGTCCATTGGTGGAAAGGAACTGCGGAGATTTTGAAGGCGATTCCGGCGATCGCAAAAACCAATGCAATCACCAAACCGAGAGATTGACCTTCATTCACAGTAGACAGGTTAGCTGCGATCGCACTTAGCGTAGTTTGGCCACCAGACAACCCGTACAGCAGCGACAAACCGTAGAGAAACACCGCCGAAGAAGACGCACCAATTAACAAATATTTCAAAGCAGCTTCATTGGAACGCGGATCGCGTTTTGTGTAACCCGTCAGCAAATAAGACGAGATACTCAGAGTTTCCAACGAAATAAAAATCATCACCAATTCATTAGCGCCGGAAAGGAACATTGCTCCCAAAGTAGCGCTGAGCAAAATGCAGATAAATTCCGCTAAAGCAGTACCCGTTTGCAGTACATAGCGGACGGATATCAAAATAGTGACAGCCGTAGTCAAAGCGATAATTCCGCGAAACACCAAACTCAAGGCATCGCTGTTAAAACCACCCAGAAACGAGATGGTATTAACGTTATCCCACTGCAAACACAAAGCACCAACGGCGGCTAGCAAACCCGCAACGGCAACGTAGGGAGTCCAATTAGAGGAACTGCGGCCTACGATTAAATCGCCGACGAGAACCACCAAGAGGGTGACAATGATGATTCCCTCGGGCAAGATAGTTCCAGCATTTAGCTGGGCGGCAAGAGTAGCAAAATCCATATTTTCACGCAGGTTGGTTAGTACAGACCCAAATGGCTGTAATGGGCAGCGAATTAGTAAAAATTCTTTACCAAACTGGATTGTAACCGATTGCTGCTTCGCGATCCCACTTGGGCAGGTGTTTGTTGCGGGGAGTCGGCGGGAGTTGGCGGGATTCGGCGGTTGAAACCGCTTATTGTCAAACAATGTCCGCCGACGCGGACTGAAGAATTAAGCCACAATATAGAAAATCCAACCAATCACTCGGCATGACTGACTCGCTAATTGCCTACAAACAGCAGATTCTCAACGACTTTAACAACCGCCAGAACTACGAAAATGAATTTCACAAACAAGCTGCAACTCGGTTAGTAGAACTCGCAAAATTGCGATCGGGCCAGCAAGTTTTAGATATCGCCACCGGAACGGGTTTAGCGGCGATTGCGGCTGCGGAGGTTGTTGGGCCTGCGGGCAGTGTTTTGGGAACTGATTTTGCTTTGGGAATGTTGCAGCAAGCGAGGAAAAAAGTGGCAGGTTTAGGGCTGGCGAATATCGAGTTTGCGGAAGCAGACGCCGACGAACAAGAATTTCGGGAAAGCCAATTTGATGCAGTTTTGTGTTCCAGTGCGATCGTCTATCTGACAGATATTCCGCAAGCCCTCCGTCAATGGTACAATGCTCTGAAACCGGGCGGAGTTGTCGCCTTTTCCTGTCTGGCCGAAACCTCTCCAACGGCATCTGTATTGTTTCGGGAAGTGGTGCAGCGATACGGCATTACCATTCCCAATCCCAACGAGTTACTGGGAACGCACGAGAAATGTTGCCAAATTCTGCGATCGATCGGGTTTGAGGATATTGAAATTACGAACGAGCAATTTGGCTTCTACTTGCAAGATGCAGAAGCTGCTTGGAATGGCAACGCAAACAGCGCATTTGGACTTCAGGGAGTGCAATGGTCATCCCAGCAATGGGAACAGTGCAAACAAGACTATTTTACCGCAATAAATGCAGTCTCAAGCGCACAAGACTTTTGGAACGATGTCACAATGTTTTTTGTAGTTGCCCGCAAATCCATAATTGGTTTGTAGTGAGGACTTTAGTCCTCACTGCGAAGGGTTTTGATGGCTGGTAATTGACCGGACATAATATTATCCATCCTCAGAAACACGGCGCAATATTTTCTCCCCAATTAGCGCGTGCCTTGGGTTATCAACTAGCCCTGTATCGAGTAGCACAACACCAAAAAGTACCGCCCATCCCTTGGCGCGTTGCAGTGTTGCTTCCGAAGCATTTGCATATTCTACGATCGCCCGTTGGCGTGCATTTTGATCGCCAAAAAGCATCCAAATAGCAGCAATATCTGTCGCAATATCGCCTGATGTCATGTCGCCCCAATCAATAATCCCCGCGATCGCACTGTTGGCAACCAGCACATTGCCCGGGTGAAGGTCGCCGTGCAGCCATGTTGCCTCAACGTCAACAGGCGCGTTTAAAGCTTGATTCCAAGCATTCTCGATCTCTCCATTAATCAGGTTAGTTTTCGCGTTTAGCCGTTGCATCCGTTCCTCAACAGAAGCTGCCCGCTGCTGCAACGGTACGCCGCGAAAGGCATTTGATGGCGCATTCAATGGCGCAGGTACGTGCAACGATCGCAAGAAAGAGGCAAAGCGTTTTGCTTGATTGGCATGGGGTTCCTGTCGATCGGCAGTTACACCGGGCAGCCAAGGCAAGATACTCCACCGCCAAGGATAACCCTGTGCTGGCTTGCCCAGCCTGCAAGGGGTTGGAATAGGGAGAGAAAGTTGATCGGCCAAAATCGGCAGCCAAGTTTGCTCGTTTTCGATTAGTGCGGCTGCTATTTGGCGGCGCGGGAGTCGTACAGACAACTCGTCGCCCAGCCGAAACATCGCATTATCCCAACCAGAATCAACGAGATGAACCGGCAGGTGTTTCAAATCAGGATGCTGGTTTTCTAACAATCTGTAGACGAGGGCCGCATCTATTTCGATTTCGGATATCGGCGTTCCTATTGAACTCGGTTTTCCCTGCAACTCCATATTTGTCTTATTAGCTTGACTGTCGCTTTTTTAAGGATAACGGAGGGCGATCGCGAACAATGCCGCTGCCACAAACGCTGCTAACGCCCGAATGTGATTCCACATTGTCCAGCTAACCAGGTAGCTAGCCCATAGTTTCGCGCCCTCAGCGCTACTAGGCTCGACTTTCGCCAGCGCATCGTTTAGCGGTACATTAAATGCGATCGTCACTCCCACCGTACCGATGAGATACAACAAGCTACCCATCAGCAAATAGATAGTACCTGGTTGATGCCACTTTAATGAGGAGAAAACCAGAAAAATGCAAGCCGCAGCCGTTCCCAGAAACATAATCATAAACAACGGATTGATGACTGTAATATTGATCGATTGCATGGCCGCAATGCCCTGAGTCGGGGGAAGCCGGCTAAGGGCGTTCATCACAAAAGTTGAGAAGGCAAAAAAGACTCCGGCTATCAGCCCGCAGCCCAGTGCCGAGCAAAGTTTCAATGCGAAATGTTGTTGAATAATTAGATGTTGCGGTATCAACTTACCCTCCTATAATTTGACAAAATAGGCATCAGAAACCACACGAAAAACGTCAACATTTATACCGTAATTGGCAGCCATGAATATTGATACTGCAACTGCACGGGCAGTGAGTGAAGAACGTTCTATTTTTTCGTAAAGTTACATGATACATTTTTTTTGACCTGTCAAGTATGAATGCACCAAGTTAGGTGGTGAACAGCATATTTGATCGAGCCAATTTGCTCGATCGCCATTACAAATCGCATTGTTTTCATCCTTAGTCAGCTATGGGACTGTTCCTGGTGCCAATCTGCTCGGTTGAGGCGATAAACAAAGCAATCATCATCACCAAACCGTCGCGGTTCCACAAATTGGAAACCAAAACGTTCGTAGAAGCGGTGGGCGCGGGTATTGCTGGCAAGCGGATCGATGAGTACAGCCGTCACAGCAGAGTCGGAGAAACATCGAACAAGTGCAAGCTGCATCATTTGTGTGCCGTAGCCTTTACCCAAATCCGTCTTTTCTCCAATCCAAATATCAATGGCGCGAAGATTAGCAGCAACATCACCCCAGTAGTGACTATCCTCAAGTGCCGGATCGATAATCTGGATAAATCCGATCGCCCGACCATCGAGTTCAGCAATCAATTGTTCTCTCCAGTCGGGAGTGCGATCGAGTTCTATCTCCCAACCCCAATCATCATTAGGATCGGCATTAACCACGTGAGGTTGCTCATCCCAGCGTCGCAGCAGATCCAAATCGGCGGGGGTGGCGGGGCGTAGGTTGATCATCACTTCTTTGAATGTAAAACTTGTTGTAGCTTTGCTGTCACACAACGGCAGAACGCCTCTTTCATAGACGATCGGCAATTGGGCGAATGAACGATCGGGCGATCGCTAAATCACGGAAACAACAGGATAATTATAACTCTCTTTCACCACTAAGCCATCCTTCCAATAGCCGATCGAGAGCTGGTTGCTCTTAGTGTCAATTATTTGACCATCTATTTTAATCGTGAAATCATTATACCAATTAGCAATCACTACAAAGTCATAATCTTTTTCTGCTGCAACAGCAATGTCTTGACTAATTAATTTTGATTCTCTAAATTCAACCAACATCTCCTTGAAAAAATATTCTCTCCCTTGACGGCAAGCTTCTTTACCCTTAGTAACAGTTCCATCACCTTCAATCATCACAATGTCTTCGGAGTAATATTTCTCTAAAGCAGCGGATGTTTGAAAACTAGCGACCAAGTGATTGATATCTGCTAGCTTTAGTTGTAGTTCTTCTAATGTCATAAAAAGTTACTTCACGCGATAGATAAATAGGAAACGTCTGAGTTTGGATTTCACGATCGTTACGAGCCGGAGAGTTCCTGAGAGATATGAGAATGCTGGCACTCAATCGCTTTTCTCGGAATGAAATTATCTGCGTTTATCTGTGTGTATCTGCCTGAAATCTGCGGTTGAGTTATCAATCGAAGATTTACGCAAATTTGTAAGGCGTTCCCAAAATCGTATCAAAAATTAGTCCCACAATATCTGATGTTAGCTGGCGATCGATCGAGAATTGGTCAAATAGTCGATCGCCCTTCTAGTCTTTTTGCAGGGAAACCATCAAATCTATCCCAATCTAAAACCTAAAACTTAAAATCTAAAATTGAGGAACCATCCGCCCGCATCCAACAGTCTCAACATCCAGTTACCAACAATTCTGCTACAGTCAGTCAGGACATCCCCGTGCATCTTCCAGAGACAAGGGTTCCCAGCCTCTGCGCCGACAGCAGTAAAATCCCATCAGCTTGTCACCTGCAACCCGATCGGCAATAACTTAAAAATTAAGGTAGTTTGAAAATAACCCCCTAAAGTACCCATAAGCCTTGACATCCGACCTACACTCTGTAAATTAGACACTCTAACTGCGCCGCCATCCATAGATAAAAGATGCCATGTCAACTTTAGTCATCGTCGAATCTCCCACAAAAGCCCGTACCATTCGCAACTTCCTGCCCTCCACCTACCGTGTAGAGGCATCAATGGGCCACGTCCGCGACCTCCCATCATCCGCCGAAGAAATACCAGAAGCCGTTAAAGGAGAAAAATGGGCGCAACTAGGCGTAAACGTGGAGGCAGACTTTGAACCGCTTTACGTCATCCCGAAAGATAAAAAGAAAATTGTTAAAGAACTCAAAGACGCCCTCAAAGACGCAACAGAACTGATTCTAGCCACAGACGAAGACCGAGAAGGCGAAAGCATTTCCTGGCATTTGCTGCAAATCCTCAAACCCAAAGTCCCCATCAAGCGGATGGTATTTCACGAAATCACCCGCGAAGCCATCCGCGACGCTTTGACTCACTGCCGCGATATCGACAATCGGGTTGTACAGGCCCAGGAAACTCGCCGAATTCTCGATCGACTCGTCGGCTACACCCTATCTCCCCTACTGTGGAAGAAAATCGCCTGGGGTTTGTCAGCAGGGCGAGTCCAGTCAGTCGCAGTCAGGCTGTTGGTACGCCGGGAACGGGAACGCCGCGCCTTCCGCCAAGGTAGCTACTGGGATTTGAAAGCCGTTTTGGAAAAGGGCAAAATTTCCTTCGATGCCAAACTCGTCACAGTCGGGAATGTGAAAGTTGCCAACGGCAGCGATTTTGATGAAAATACCGGACAAATTATCGCAGGCCGCCGCGTACTTTTGCTCAACGAAGACCAAGCCAGGGCTTTACTCTCGCGCATTCAAAACAAACCTTGGACTGTTAGCAATCTCGAAGAACGGCCAGTCACCCGCAAACCCTCGCCGCCGTTTACGACCTCGACCTTACAGCAGGAGGCTAACCGCAAGCTGAGGCTGGGTGCGCGGGAAACCATGCGAATTGCCCAAAGTTTGTACGAACGCGGTTTTATCACCTATATGCGGACGGATTCGGTGCATTTATCCGAACAGGCGATTACGGCCGCCCGCAGTTGCGTGCAAGAACTGTACGGTAGCGAATATCTCAGCCCCCAACCGCGCAAATACACCACGAAAAGCAAAGGCGCCCAGGAAGCCCACGAAGCTATCCGCCCGGCCGGCAGCAGTTTTCGGACTCCGCAGCAAACCGGATTGAGTGGCGTTGACTTCCGCCTCTACGATTTAATTTGGAAGCGGACAGTCGCTTCTCAAATGGCCGATTCTCGCCAAACTCACGTCACGCTACAAACTCAGGTAGAAGATGCCGGTTTCCGTTCCAGCGGGAAACGCATTGATTTTCCCGGCTTTTTGCGCGCCTACGTGGAAGGTTCCGACGACCCAGATGCGGCCTTGGAAGACCAAGAGGTGATTTTGCCGGCGCTGAAGGTGGGGGATAAGCCTAATTGCAAGGATTTGCAGGCTGTGGGGCACGAAACTCAACCTCCCGCCCGCTATACGGAGGCTTCGCTGGTGAAGATGCTGGAAAGCGAGGGGGTTGGCCGTCCGAGTACCTATGCGAGTATTATCGGTACAATTGTCGATCGGGGATATGCGAAATTAATAGCTAACGCCCTGATTCCGACCTTCACTGCTTTCGCCGTCACTACTTTATTGGAAACACATTTTCCCGATTTAGTAGACACGGGTTTTACTTCCCGCATGGAACAAACCCTGGATGAAATTGCCACCGGCGAGGCGAAATGGCTGCCGTATTTGCAAAAGTTTTATACAGGGGAAATGGGACTCGCTACCCAAGTTAAGGAACAGGAAAGTCAGATTGACGCGAAAGTTGCTCGAACTGTGGTATTGGAGAATATTGCGGCGAAAGTTTGCATCGGCAAATACGGCGCTTACCTGGAAGCTGAAAGCGAAGAAGGCCAGGTGAAAGCATCGATTCCGCAAGATTTGACTCCGGCTGATTTAGATCCGGAAAAAGTGGAGTTTCTGTTAAAGCAAAAGACGGAAGGCCCGGAAAAATTGGGTCTTCACCCGGAGACTGGGGAACCGATTTATGTGTTGGTTGGCAATTACGGCCCCTACGTTCAGTTGGGGGATGTTTCGGAAACGAATAAGAAACCTAAGCGGTCTTCTTTACCCAAGGGGACTGATAAGGATAGCGTGACGGTTGATATGGCGGTGAGTTTGTTGACTTTACCTCGGTTGTTGGGAACTCACCCGGAGACGGGGGCGAAGGTGCAGGCTAATTTGGGGATGTACGGGCCTTATGTTGTTCACGATCAGGGTAAGGTTGGTAAGGATTATCGATCGATCAAGCCGCCGGATGATGTTTTGACGATCGAGATCGATCGGGCTTTAGAGTTATTATCGCAGCCAAAAGCCGTGCGTGGCAGTAAATCAGCGACACCTTTGAAGGAATTGGGGGCGCATCCAGAGTCGGGAGAACTGTTGAATGTTTACGATGGCCGTTATGGGCCCTACGTGAAACACGGCGATATCAATGCTTCTTTGGCTAAGGATGAATCTGTGGAGAATTTCACTTTACAAAAAGCGCTGGATTTGTTAGCAGCGAAGGAAGCGGCGGGCGGCGGTAAATCTAGCAGTAAGTCGAAGAAGTCTAGTAAGACTGCGGCGAAGTCGGAGACTGCAACTGAGAAGACTGCGGCGAAGAAAACTACTGCTAAGAAGACGACGACTGCTAAGAAAACGACTACTAAGAAGGCGGCGACTGCGACGGCCACTAAGAAGAAGACAACTTGAATTTAGTTTAGTTTTCACTCATCGAGAAACCCGGACGGTGTAGGGGCGGTGCCCCCGTGCCCGCCCGGTTTTTTTTGTTGGTAAGAGACTTGACAAATTGAGGTTTGTAGTAAGGATTTCAGTCCTTCAAATTGGGTTTGAGTGTAGTAGGGCATTACGACCAACGGGGAAATTTTGATAGTTTTCTTGAGTTGAGCTTGACTGGATACAAAATATGCGGTACTTTTAGATGATATGAGGTGTTGAGTCCGCATTGGCGAGTTAACGCTTAGTTAGCTTGCTCTGCTTAAGTGTATGGAAGCCACTTTGAAATTATTGGGTGGAAACTTAGTTTTTTTGGGTACAAGACTCCCGCCTGAAGGCTCCAAGTTATACTTATGGTTAGAGGTGAAATAATTCTTCGCCTTCTGGGTTCTATTTTGGATGACCAGCGATCGCGACATTTACACAAAGGCTTGATGCAATGGTTCAGAAAATTGCCTTATTCAACCACAAGGGCGGGGTTAGTAAGACTACAACTACGTTTAATCTAGGCTGGATGCTTGCTTCCAAAGGAAAAAGAGTGATTCTTGTGGATACCGATCCACAATGTAACCTCACTGGTATGGCTCTGGGAGAAGGAACTGAGGATGATGAGGACAGAATTCAAAAAATCTACAATACAACCTCAAACATAAAGACAGGACTCGCTCCCGCTTTTGAGTCACAACCAAGAGCAATTGAAGCTGTGGATTGTATCCCAATACAAGGTCAGGATGATTTATTCCTTCTACCTGGTAATGTTGGTTTGGCTGAGTATGAAGTAACACTAGGTATTGCTCAAGAATTAAGTGGCTCAATTCAAACTCTGAAGAATTTACCAGGTTCTATCAATGATTTGCTTGAAAAGACAGCGACTAAGTTTAATGCAGATTATATGCTGATTGATATGAGTCCAAGTTTAGGATCAATTAATCAAAATGTGTTGATGATAAGTGACTTTTTTTTAGTGCCTACTACTGCTGACTTTTTCTCCATGATGGCAATCGACTCTTTGGCTAAGGTCTTGCCAAGATGGTATGCCTGGGCAAAGTCGGCAAGCTCGCTCCAAATCCTGAAAGAAGCAAATTATCCGTTTCCTGATATCACGCTACGTTTTTTAGGGATAGTTGTTCAGAACTATCGAATCATTCGAGGCAAAGAAACTGCTGCTTTCCAAACCTGGATTGAGAAGATTGAGCAAACTGTTGCTAACAAATTGATTCCAACCCTACGCCAAAGCAATATGATGCTGCCGAGCCAGGCTTACCAGGATCTGGGACTTCAAGACAGCCTCTCCCTTGCCAAGATTTCAAATTTTAACAGTCTGATTGCTCTGTCTCAAGAACATCGAACACCAGTTTATGCCTTAACGCCTCAGCAATTGGGACAATCAGGAATTGTCTTGGAGCATAACAAGAAGAAGCTGGAAGAGTTTAGACAAACTTTTTCAGACTTGGCAGATAACATCATTGCATTAAGTTCAGAAAGCTCCGTATATGCAGTCAGCGCTTGACCAATTTCGTATTAGCATTCGTCGCGTCCGAGACCTAATTGCCCTTCATAATTCCGTTAAAGCTCAAGCTACTGGTGCGCTAGATGTGTCAGATATGCTACGAGCCGCGCTAGTTCTTGCAGTGAGCGCGTTGGATTATTACGTGCATGAGGTTGTGACATTAGGAATGTTAGAAATTCATCGAGGACAACGTTCGGAACCAACGCCTTCAGCAAATACTACTCAGTCAGCATTCTCACGTTTTCAAGTGTCGTTGGGTGGTGCTCGTCAAGAGCGATTAGCGGCGATTGATATTGCCTCATGGCTGGAAACTGAAATTGAACAAACTCACGGTTCTGCTTTTCTCCAACAATCTTATACGGTTGCAGCCTTAATCCCTGCAATATCAAGTAGCGTTGTGAAAAGGCTGAATAATGCCTCTTGGTTGGAGGATGAGATTAGGGAACGTCTAGGATATCAGAGCTTCCAGCAAGCAGACAAAATTGCTGATGCAATCAGATATATTTCAGACAAAAAGTTGTGGGATGATGTGGCTAATAAGATAAGCAAACCAGCAAAAGATATTAAGCAACAACTCAATTCGATAGTCGATAGGAGAAATAAGATTGCTCATGAAGCTGATATAGATCCAACTTTCAACATCGGAGATAGATGGAATATTGATGAGAGGCTTGTTGGCGATGCAGTAGATTTTATTGAGCAGATTGTTGAGAGTATTCATCAAGTTCTGTGAATCTAAGGAGACTTGACATGACCCTAGAGCTATATCAGGAAGTTGCTTTAACCCGTGACTTACCCGAATATCAACTCAAAGCAGGAGATATTGCAACACTGGTTGATTTTGTTTCACATCCTAGTGGTGGTGAAGAGGGCTGTCTGTTGGAAATATTTAATGCTGTTGGTGAGTCTCTGACAGTCATAGCAGTCCCCATCTCTACTGTAGAAGTTTTACGCCCTGATGAAATCTTAACAGTTCGTTCTTTGGCAAAAGCTGGTTAATATTCATTCAACTGTCGGGTTCAATCGTCTTCACTCCAAGCAAAATATTGTGACCATTGTTGAGTGCGCGGATTAAACAACTTAACGCGCGTTTGCGCGATCGCACAAACCCACCCTATCCCTGACCTCGCGCTGGTCTAAAATCTCCTGGGCCACCAAAAAGGCCATACGGGCGATCGACTTTCACGAAAAAACTGCGAAAATAATTTGTTTTAGCAGACAGATTCGGTAAAAAATCCGGTTTTTGCGATCGGGCCGTGCATAAGTAGCTCCGCCATTTCTAAAGTAATCCTTTCGTTTTCATGATATAATCCAGACTATCCATGTATAGCAATCCTAAATCATTTTCTATGTATAGGTGTACTGATGGATTTTTGGGAAATCAAATTTATGTTCGTTTGTG
>NZ_JAUBVX010000074.1:0-5345 GCF_036706065.1 Microcoleus sp. A2-C3
CTCATTCTCTCCCGGCGCGGTGGCTCTAGTTCTTCTTTTGCCACCGTTCTCATCTTTATTTAGTCTAAACTACAGTTTGTGAGGACAGACAGCAGGAGGTTTTTGCGCGTTATTTCCTCAAAAAACGAGGTTTTAAAGGTCAATTTCGGGCTAAGATTTGTCCGAAAGGTAGCCAATCTGGAGAACAGTATGTACGCACTCAGTATCCGGTGGAAGTGAAAGCTTATCGCCAGAATAAAAACCGGGTGTCGATCGGATTAGTGGTGTTAATTGATGCAGATATGGGTACGCTACAAGATAGATTAAGTCAGTTAGCTAGTATACTTGATCAAGATGCTCAGGATAAGAGGCGATCGGATGAGGCGATCGCGATTTTCGTTCGCAAGCGCAATATTGAAACTTGGATACATTATTTGCAGGGAGAATCTGTGAATGAGGAGGCTGGTTATGCAAAGTTTGAGCAAAATGAGGCTGTTTGCAAAACATCTGTTGAGGATTTAGCCGATCGATGTTATTCTCAGAGCTTACCAGAAGATGCGCCGCGATCGCTTCAGGCAGCTTGTGGGGAATTACAGCGGTTGCTACCACTTTTGGAGTCATGAGTTATGAAAAAATCTGGAGCTTGTTATTACTCTCAAGCAAACTGACCAACAAGCTTAAGACGGGTAAAAGTCTAAAATCCTTGTCTAAGCTGCAATGCGAGCGGAAACAGCGGCAAAAAAAGCGGTTTTTTTGCGAGAGCCTCAAGTAAAGTTGTATGTCAAAAACTGCGAATTCCCGCTGGGTGGGGTTGACAAAAGCAGTAGAATATGCAGTAAAAGTCAGCGTAAGCAAGTAAGACTGGCAGCAGAAAAGACGGGTCAAAAGGCCCAAAACAGGCAAAACAAAAGTCGATCGCACAAAGTAAGTTGACCGAAGACTAAAAATATTGTAATCAGTGAGCTACAATTAACCTGTTCTGTGCCAAGAATTGGTCAACATCAAAAGTATCCTGTAGAAGTCTGAACTTGAGAATCTCAGGGTGGTCGAGGAGCGGGAGTAAACATAAAACTATGCCTCAAAAAGTAATCGCCAAACAGATGCCTTTGGAATCAACGTCCGATCCGATCGCCGTGGTGGCGAGAGTCGAAACCGTGCCAGCCGAAACAGTGGCAGTAGAGTCCTACGCCGATCGGTTGATGGACGAACTGTTTGAAGGAGTCGATCGAGCATTCGACGGCAGCGCCGGACTGCCACCCGATCCAGTGGCGCCAGAGTTCGTGGCGCTCAAATCCATCTCGGTACCTCAAATAGTTTTGTCGCAGTTGACGCCAGAGCCGACGCGAGATGGTAAAAAAGACGTAGCAGCGATCGCCCGCCAAGTCGCCCTAGAAACAACCAAAAAACAGCAGTCCAAACAATCATTCGATAAAATCCTGCTCGGAGCAGCATTTGGGTCGCTACTGCTAGTCATGGGATTGTGGCTGGCAAGCAGGTCTGGACTGGTGCGCTTGCCCGCAGCCGTTGCCCCACAGACGCCGGCAGCAAGTACCAAAACCGCACCAGATACCCAGTTTGTAGAATACGTGCAGCGCTCCCTAGTAGCGATCGAACAAAAAAAAGCACCCCAGGCTAACTCCCAACTTGCCACAGTTCCCGGAGCCGCAACCCCAGGGACACTGCCGAGCATTTCAATTTCCGGCGCGCCACCGCCAACAGCAGGTCTTTCGACAGCAGTCAACCGCATCGCGAATGCCCTAGAACAGGTCGCCGCCCAGCCGGGAGCACCTGCACCCCAAGTCGTAGTCATCCCTCCCCCCGCTCAGGTGACTGTGGCTCCGGGGGCTCCTGTTCAGGTGACTGTGGCTCCGGCAGCTTCTCAAACCGCAGCAGGTTCGACTTCGCCGGCGGCCCCAGCCTCCGGTCGTGCGATCGCCACCGCTGGCAATCGCACTCCCCTCGCGGCTTCTCCTTCCTCCTCGGAGTCTGTGCAGCCGAAGATTTTGGCTCGCGAAACGGAATCAGCACCAGCGCCGGCAGCAGGACAATCCGCGCCAGCGCCCCAGCAATCCGTAGCGGCTGTGAACAGCGCTCCGATTTCCGCGCAGACGCTGGTGGGGATTTTGGAGTTGGGCGATCGATCGGCTGCTTTGTTTGAAATAGACGGTGTAGCCCGCAGAATCTATGTCGGCGAAAGTATCGGTGCTAGTGGTTGGACGCTGGCAGAAATCAAAAATCAAGAAGCAGTTATCCGAAAGGGTGGAGATGTGCGATCGGTTTTTGTCGGCCAAAAGTTCTAATCAGTCATTGGTCATTGCATTGGTCATTGGTCATTGGTCAGTAGTCATCAGTCATCAGTCATCAGTTAGGATTTTAGTAATCGGTAATTGGTAATTGCCAGCGATCGGGCTGTACCTCACGAGCGGTGACAACAGTTATAATATAGCAACCGCGCCCGACGTTTTAAATTGCTGAAACGCTTGCTCTTATTGCTCCTTCCTTCTATCCGTTTGCATCCCGTACAGGGAGACGGAAGCCGAACTTGCGAATGCTATAACTAACAACTAATGACGGATGACCGATTGCCAGTAACTGAGAACCAATGACTCACAACTAATGACCAATGACTAATAACTAATGACTGAGGAATTATAAAAAATGGGCTTATTTGACGATTTCAGCCGCTTACTAGAAACCAGATTAGAAGAATTTTTGCGTAGTAACCCTCATCTGGAGTTGCAAGCAATAGAAGAACAACTCAAGGAACAAGAAGAAGACACGCTGCGGCTGATTCTGGAGATTCAAAAACAAGAGAAAACACTGCAAGCTGAAATTCTATCCGCCGCCCAAGAAATTCAGCGCTGGAACGATCGCGCGAACAAAGCTAAAGCAGCTCAAAGGCTCGACTTAGCTCAAGCAGCCCAAGAACGACAAGCAACTTTGCTACGTCAGGGAAATCAGCGCTGGGGACAAATGCAAGGCTGCAAAGAACGGATTGAAAAAGCTAAAGAATTGTACCGCCAAATTCAATTGCGCCGAAAAGAAGTCCGCGCCAAAGCAGTGGAAGCCGCAGCAACTCGAACCACGGCGAAAACAGAACCGAATTGGGATACAAAGGGTTGGAATCAGACTTCTAATTATAGCAGTTTTAATGCGGCAGACCCTCTCGAACAAAAGTTTCAACACTGGGAAGCAGACGAAGAACTCGATCGCATGAAGCGCAATATCAACCGATAGCTACCACAGCATCTCGATGCTGTAGGGCTGACTTACTCGGAACTCGGATTTTCCGTGCAAATAATTTGTCAACCGCCAATCGCTCGGGTATGCGCTCGATCGAACTTGAGATTAAATAAAATTCTCAGATTTTAGGGACGATCGCGCGATCGTCCCTAAAATATTCTAGGCTAATTCATGAAGCGCGATCGCACTACAGGATCGCAAAATCCGTAGCAGTAATCAGGCTTGCGGGCACATTGCTCAGAGTCGCTAAAAGTTGACCAGAACCGGTAACTCGGATCAGAGTAGAACTATTCTCCGCAACAACGCTCAGTTGCGAGAAATTCAGACCACCCATTAAGCCGATCGAATCGAAGCCGTATTGAAAGTCTAAAATAGTCTCGCTGCCGAGGTCAAGACCCAACATAAATCGATCGTTCCCAGTGCCTCCAATCAGAGTATCATTCCCCTCATCTCCAAACAAGAAATCATCCCCAGCACCGCCGAGCAAACTATCCTCATCCTTGCCGCCGTAAAGAGTATCATTCCCAGCATCGCCATTGACGGTATCCTGACCTTCATTGCCAAACAGCAAATCGTTACCAAAACCGCCGCAGATTTGGTCTTGTCCGCCAGCAGAACCAATGGGAAGAGGACTGCCAATATCCCCGTACACAGTATCTTCCCCGTCGCCGCAGCAGATAGTATCGTTTCCTTCATCGCCAAACAGCAGGTTATTGCCCGACTCGCCTAGAACTACGTCATCGCCCTTGCCTGCACGCACTGTATCATTACCGTCACCACCTGCGATCGTATCTTGACCTTCTTGACCGCTGAGAAAGTCATTCCCCGCCAAACCGAACAGCAAATCATTACCAGTCAAATCCGGGTCTAACGGGTTAAGAGTTCCCCCGTAGATAGTATCGTTACCCTGGTCACCAATTAAAGTATCGCTGTTCTTGTCGCCAAAAATAACATCATCATCTTTGCCGCCGTAAACAACATCATCGTTCTCGCCCGCAAAGATTAAATCATCTCCAGCAACCCCGTTGAGGTAATCATTACCCTCATTACCAAACAGCGTGTCCTTATCTAAATTTGGGCCAACCGGGAAATCGCTGTTAAGTCCCCCGTAAATATTATCATTACCCCGCAAGCCAGCCAACAAATCATCGCCGTCAAAACCGTTAATTTCCTCACCGTTACTGCTGCCGAGAATAGTATCGTTACCGTTGGTACCATCGAAGCTATTGCTAACAGAATTCGGGCCGCGAACGCTGGCAATATTTGGCAAAACAATTTCCGCACAAATGCAGTCAGCATCTTGTCCGGCTTGCGGAGGCGGTGTTGGTGATTGGGCGAAAAAGTTGCCAAAGTTAATATTGCTAACATTCGTGCCGCTGACACCAATAATATCAGCAGGATTGGCAGTAGTTCGAGTCCAACCCGGTTGATTGACTTCCCGAACTCGATAAGTTCCCGGACCTAAATTAGCGAAACTATAGCCACCCAAGCTATCACTCGCAGTGTTAACTTCTCCACCATTTAAAGAATCGTCGCCGTTAGCATCAAGGAAGACTTGCCAGTTAGGCAATAGCGGTTCTTGAGCATCCAAAACCCCGTTATTGTTGAGGTCATTAAACTTGCTGCCGGAAATGCTAATATTTTGGAAATTGCCGAAGTTAATTCCACTACGACTTTCGCCACTGCCGAGATTAATCGGTGCGGGATTCGTAGTAGTTTGCGTCCAACCAGTCCGCTGCACTTCCCGCACGTTGTAAGTGCCGGCATTGAGGTTGTTGAAGCTGTAATTGCCAGAATTGTCAGTGGTAACAGTAATTTCGCCCGTATCTAAAGAGTTGTTCCCGTTAGCATCAAGGAAAACTAGCAATCCCGAAAGACCAGTTTCCCCCGCATCCTGAGTACCGTTGCCGTTGTCATCGTTGAATTTAATACCGCTGATGCTGCTTTGTTGGACGGGAGTAGGAGTGGTAACAGGAGTCGGAGCAGGAGCGGGAGTCGGAGGCGGAGTAGGAGTCGGAGGCGGAGTTGGAGTTGGAGGCGGAGTCGGAGTCGGAACAGGTATCGTTTGATTGCCAAAATTGACTGTAGCAGGATTAGTTTGACCTGCTGCGATCGTTACCGTA
>NZ_JAUBVX010000074.1:5445-27844 GCF_036706065.1 Microcoleus sp. A2-C3
GCTGGGTTAGGACTGGTTGGGCTACTGCCAGGTGGCACAACTTCCCGAACATTGTAAGTGCCGGCCGGCAAGTTGGGAAAAATGAAACTGCCATTGGGAGAAGTACCCGTAGTGACAGAAGTTTCGCCGGCACTGAGAATACCGTCATTGTTGGTATCTAGGAAAATCGTCACTCCGGGGACACCAAGTTCTCCGGCCGCTTGAGTGCCGTTGCCGTCAATGTCGTTAAATTTGATACCAGAAATGCTGCTGAGAGTCGCGGGTATCGTTTGGTTGCCAAAATTGACTGTAGCAGGATTAGTTTGACCTGCTGCGATCGTTACTGTAGCTGGGTTAGGACTGGTTGGGCTACTGCCAGGTGGCACAACTTCCCGAACATTGTAAGTGCCGGCCGGCAAGTTGGGGAAAGCGAAGTTGCCATTGGGAGAAGTACCCGTGGTGACAGAAGTTTCGCCGGCACTGAGAATGCCGTCATTGTTGGTGTCTAGGAAAATCGTCACTCCGGGGACACCAAGTTCTCCCGCTGCTTGAGTGCCATTGCCATCTAAGTCGTTAAATTTGATACCAGTAATGCTGCCCAGCGGCGCGACAAGCACCCGCTGTGCGGAAAATTCAGAGGTGTTGCCAGCAGCGTCAATGGCTGTGGCAGTGATTAATTGACCCGGAGCGACTGCTACGGGGAAAACTTGATTGAAAGTGGCATTGCCGGCGGCATCAGTCGTGACTGTGGCAGAACCGATCGAGGTTTGACCTTGAGTGCCGGGGGGAGTGTTGGCGAAAAATTGCAGGGTGAAGGTGTTACTGGGAATGCTGTTGAAGGTTCCGGCGACGGTGACGTTGCCGGGGCCGACATTGGCGGTGGTGAGTATGGGGAAGTTTTGGAGGTTGTTGGCGCCTGTGTCGGTGTCGCCTGTATCGTTGGGGCTGGGGCCGTTGTTGCCGAGGTCGATTCCTATGCCGGCGTTGGCGAAGATCGAGTTATTTTGGATGCTGTTGCCGGTACCGGAGTCAACACCTACGCCGATATTGCCGTTATTGGCGATGATATTTCCTTCACCCGCTGCCGTACCGCCGATCGCATTATTACTTGCCGCAGCAGTAATCTGTACTCCTAGCGAGCTATTCCCTAATGGGCTAGTACCGTTGGCTGCAACGCCAATCGAATTCCCGCGCAGGATGTTTCCTGTTGCAGAAGCGCCTGTAATCTGGACGCCTAAACCGGCGCTGGGACTGCTGTTGCCGGAAATGATATTGCCAGCGCCGGCTACACTACCGCCGATCGTATTGTTGGGTGCATTGTCTACAACCACACCAATAATGTTTGGCAAAGCAGCGGTGCCTGCGGCGTTGGTGCCGATGTAGTTGCCGAGTACCGAGTTGAGAGTGGCATTGGCGTTGAGAATTTGTACGCCGAAACCGTCATTGCCGGAAATGATGTTGCGATCGCCCGCAGCAATCCCGCCGATCGTGTTGCTGGCAGCATCCTGTACGAGTACGCCAGTCAAAGTGTTACCCAAGTCTGCGTTACCGTTGACATCCGTGCCGATGAAGTTGCCCACGACTCTGTTGCCTGTGGCAGCGTTGCTGGTAGCAGGGGTGTTTTGAATGACTACACCGAAAGCATTATTGCCGGAAATGATGTTGCGCGCACCTGCGGTATTTCCGCCGATCGTGTTGCTAGGTGCATTCTGAATTGCTACGCCAAAACCGGTGTTGCCTAAGTCTGCTGTGCCGTTGATGTCGGTGCCGATGAAGTTGCCCAGTACAGTGTTGCCTGTAGCTGTGACAGCATCAATGAATACGCCAGCGCTGCCATTGCCAGAAATTAAATTGCGATCGCCCAGGTTAGTCCCGCCAATCGTGTTGTTGGGCGCACCTTGAACCTGTATGCCAGTGCCACCGTTGGGCACAGCACCAGTGCCTGCCGTGTTTGTGCCGATGTAGTTACCTCGGACGATGTTATTTGCAGCACCAGTGTTGTTGAGCCACACGCCGAAAAGACTGTTGCCAGAAATGATGTTGCGATCGGCTGCTGTACTTCCGCCGATCGTGTTGCCCGGTGCATTGTCAACCACCACGCCGCTGACGTTAGCCAAGGCAGCAGTCCCTACAGGATTGGTGCCGATGTAGTTGCCCCGCACTACGTTTCCGGTGGAAGTGTTGCCTGCGATGAAGATCCCGGAGTTGCTGAAGCGATTGATCGCTAGTCCTTGGACGGTGCTGTTGCTGCCAATGATTAGTATGCCGTTGATCCCTGCCCCGGCACTGGCTCCACTTAGCTCAATCAGTACCGTGGCTGGAGTAGTCGCAGTCGCAGGAGCCGCCCCTAGTTGGCTGAAACCGTCGATAGTTACAGCCCCGGTGATGGGTGGCAAGGAACTCAGGGGCGCGATCGTCTGCACGCCTGCACCGGGAATGGCGAAGTTAATGATATCCGCCCCAGCAGCAGCATTAGCATCAAAAATCGCTTGCCGCAGCGAACCCGGCCCAGCGTCAAGGGTATTAAGAACAGTAAACGTCGCCAAAGCGTGCGCGTAATTGGCCATCACCTCCGGCTCGATCGCCAATCCTGTTTTAACCGCTCCAGTAACGTATTCAAGTACCCAATTGCCGCCTTTTTGCGCACTCCCCGTAATATCAGCAGAAGCAGCAATATTAGCTTTTGTTAACTTGCTGAGCTTTTCTACAAAAGCTGCTCCTTTTTCACCCGCTGCTACATTACATCCGTAGAGCAGAATTTCAAATCGATTTTGAATTGAATTGACAGAGGACGAAAACCACCGTTGCAAAAAGTCGCGATACCTTTCTAAATTGTCGGAGTTCAGCTTAGTTTTTCCTAGCTGCAAACTTCCCGATTCCCCGTGAGAAATAATGTGAACGCTTTCTATACCTTTGCGGCTTTGCAATGCTTCGGAAATTTGTTCGATGCCGTCCCGCGTGCGATCGACTAAAATGACTTCTATCCCCGGTTTCACACCCGCAGCCAGACTCTGCCAATCTTCAACTGCTGAATCTACGAAGACTATTTGTAAGTTTTTCATAATTACCTTTACCCCATGCACCTAACTAGGTTTTCAAGATGTTGTTTTCGCGCGATCGCCCCAACTTCCAGCTACAGATATGGCTACCACAAAACAGCCTTCAAATCAATAAAAGTTGCCCATGTCAAACTTGACAATTATCTGTTTTTGTAATTTTTTGGAGATCGAAAGTTGGTCGATCGCACTTTTTTATTCTCAACTTAAAAAAGACTGACCCCACGTACAGCTAGCTTGTTCCCGATTCCGGAAATATTTCAAAAAATGTCAATATAATTTACACAACTTAATGTGATATTTTAAACTCAGTACAATTTTGTGAACAAGAGTGTAACTATACGCAAGTTTCAAACCCAGTAAAGTTGTAAGTATTCAGCAATTCTTCAATCTCAAACCGCAGGACGTTCGATTTTGGCAAATCCAGCCTGTCGCCCATAACATAGAGAAATAGTCGCCTTCATGGCATCATAGAAACTTGTCCCTCACATGATTGAAATCCATGACTGCTCAAAAATCCCCGGTTTCCCCCATCACCTGGATTGAAAACCGAGTTCTGCTAATTGACCAAAACCGACTGCCGAAAGAATACGGTGTAGTCGAAATTAGCCGCTCTCAAGATATGGCTGAGGCCATTAAAACTATGATAGTCCGAGGTGCTCCGGCGATCGGCGTAGCGGCAGCTTACGGGATGTATTTGGGGGCGAGGGAAATCGAAACGGGCGATCGCACCGAATTTCTAGCTAAACTAGAACAAGTTGGTGAATTATTGCGATCGACTCGTCCCACAGCCGTTAATTTGTTTTGGGCAATATCGCGAATGCTCAAAACAGCCGAGAAAACTAGCGGTTCCGTCGAACAAATACAAAAAACTTTGTTAGAAATGGCCAAAACCATTCAAGCCGAAGACTTGCAAACTTGCAAAGATATCGGCGACAAAGGCTTAGAAGTTCTGCCCGCCACACCCGAAAAATTGAACTTACTAACTCACTGCAACGCCGGTGCCTTAGCCACAGCAGGCTACGGAACAGCATTAGGTGTATTTCGTTCTGCTTGGCGAGAAGGCAGACTCGGTAGAGTATTTGCAGACGAAACTCGCCCCCGTCTCCAAGGTGCAAAACTCACAACTTGGGAATGCGTGCAAGAAGGAATTCCAGTCACATTAATCGCCGACAACATGGCCGCTCACTGCATGAAACTCGGCATGATTCACGCAGTAGTTGTCGGTGCAGATAGAATCGCTGCTAACGGCGACGCAGCCAATAAAATTGGCACTTACAGTTTAGCAATTGTTGCCAAAGCTCACAATGTCCCGTTTTTTGTTGCCGCGCCTCTATCAACAATTGATTTTGAACTTTCAGACGGCAGCCAAATCCCCATTGAAGAACGTGATGCTGTGGAAATGTATCAAGTGGGAACTACGCGAATTTGTCCAGAGGGTGTAGAATTTTACAATCCCGCTTTTGACGTAACTCCGGCGGCGTTAATCTCGGGAATTATCACCGAACACGGCACGGTTGCTCCTGGAGAGTTGAAACAGTTTCAAGCAAAACAATTAGTTTAATTGTATGTTACTCAAACGATCAATTCACGAGTTGTTGCTGCAAATAATCCCGCTTTTGTCAAGCGGGTTTGCCGATAAAATTGACGTGAAATCTGTAGAAGAAAGCCGGATATCGGTAGAGACAAGCCTGACATCTGTAAGGACACGGCAGTGCCGTGTTCCTACCGGAAATCAACTTTTAAGCAATCGTAAAAACATGACTTATATATCTCGCAACCGGCAGAGGAAAGTTGCGATTGCAGCTATAACTTTGCCAGTTGTTTTTGCTACAGTCGCTCAGGCTCAATTGTCGCCAACCTTGAAAGCTCAGGAATCAGCAGCCAAAGAATATGTGGCAGCGATGAATAAAGCTCAGCAAGCCTACTATGCAAACAATACTGGTTTTACCAGTTCTGTTTCCAATCTAGGTCTAGGCCGCATTAAAGCTGATACAGCTAACTACAAATATTCAATTAATAACGGTAACAAAGCTGTATTTAATTATGCAGTGTCGAATCAAGCTAATCTCAAAAGTTTTGTGGGAGGAGTTTTTTTGGTAGACAACAAGAGGCAAACAATTTTGTGTGTAAATGTAGCTCCGGGCAAGATTAAACCAGCTAATCCCATTAATACTAATGGGGTTTTAAACTGCGCTGCTAAAACAGCAAAAATTGTTAAATAAACTATTTTTAATTTATGTATGATTTAGCTGAAAAGTGGATTGTTAGCGCCGATTTTTCTAAGCAATTGCTGTCAGAAGGAGCTACTCTGCTTGATGCTCGCGAACCTATTTTAAAGTGGTTTTGCCGTCTCCCGCCAGCTATTCCCGTAACTTGGCAGCAATTTACCTGTTCCGACTTTCCGCACCAAGGCAAAATTATCGAAGATGATGCAGTTTTAACAGAAAAATTGCAAGCATTGGGAATTTGTCAAGACCAACCAGTCATAGTCATTGCCGATTCAGCGAAAGGCTGGGGCGAAGACGGGCGGATTGTTTGGATGCTGCGAACTTTGGGACAGGAAAAAGCCGTGTTTGTCGATGGAGGATATCGAGCTTTTGTGAAAGCTGGAATCGATCGCACAAAGCGCACAAATCATCCATCGCATCCTGGAGATTTTATTGTATCTCGCCGCGATAATAGAGCAATCAATCGAGATGATTTAAAAGCTATTTTAGGCAATGATAATTTAGCCGTGATTGACGCGAGAGAACCGCGAGAATATGCAGGTAAAACGCCTTACGGAGAAACTAGGGGCGGTCACATTCCCGGTGCGGTGCATCTCTACTACAAAGAGTTAACAAACAAGCAGGGAAAACTGCTGGAACGCGAGGAAATTGTGGCTATGTTGCAGCAGAAAGGAGTTTCGGAGTCCAGTGAGATTGTGAATTATTGCTCTGGGGGAGTTCGCTCTGCTTGGTTAACTTGTGTATTGACAAATTTGGGATTTAATGCTAAGAATTATGCAGGTTCTATGTGGGAATGGTCGGCTTCGCCGGCGGATAGCTATCCTTTGGAAAAAAGTCGTAGTGTAAGTTAGTATATTTAAGATTTATAAGAATTTTAGTCAAGTATCAGCAATCAAAATAGGTTCGATCGTTCGGACTTCAGTCCGCATCTCTCATGACTAAGCTGTTCTGCTTTTAAACAATTTAAATGCAGAACAGCTTAACTAACGCACCGTACTAAATTGTGACAAAACCCGCTAATTTATCAGGCATTTAACCTTGACAAACGGGCGGGTTTTAGTTGGACAATCTCAACCGACTTGTTCGATATACTGAGCGAGATCGTCGCGCAGGCGGCTCAGTTCGGCTTCGGTGGTGACGCGCAGGCGATCGTCCCTAACCGTAATCAGCACTTTCGCAGCAAAAGGCGTCGCCCAGATATTCGGGTTGCAGAAAACCTCCAAAAATACATCCCCTGCATACCGATATTCCATCGGTTTTTGGGGAGAAGCTTTACCACCAGCGGTTTTGGCTGCTACGGCTTTCAAGCTGTCCATCAAAGTGGCGATCGCACTTTGCAAATCCCGCGCGGCTTGCGCGGAAAAGCTAAAGGAGACAGAACCTTCAATTAAATTCAGTGTTAGCGGAGAAAGAGACATGGGCAATGAAATTTAACATACGATTGTTAATGATAAAATATACACTAACCTAAAAGAAGTACATTCCAGCTTTATTGGACTGCGAGAATGCTATTAATTGAAATTTGTCTCAAGAAGCTCGGCTAAATTAATGAATATAAATCTAGTCGCAAGCTAGGTTCTGCAATACTTTTAACCTTTTATGACTGGATCAGCTTTAAACTAGAAGCCTGAAAACTAGATGGCTGATAGAGGAGATTCTATGGTTGCCGATAACCGTTCCGAAGTCCGCAAGGTTTTAATCATTACCTTATTGCTAAACTTGCTAGTGATGGCAATTAAAGCAGCCGTGGGATGGCTGACAGGTTCCCTGAGTTTGCTGGCAGATGCCTTGCACAGCGTCACTGACAGCGCTAATAATATTTTAGGATTGGTAACTAATCATTATGCCAATCCGCAGCCCGATCGCGATCATCCCTACGGACACCAGAAATTTGATGCTCTCGGAGCTCTGGGAATTGCGGTTTTTCTGGGAATTGCCTGTTTTGAAATTCTCAGCGGTGCTGTCGAAAGGTTGCTACACGGCGGTAAAGTTGTCAAAATATCCCCAAATGAACTGTGGATTTTGCTGCTGGTACTGGGAATTAATATTTTTGTCACGTTTTACGAGCGCAGAGTTGGCGAACGTCTCCGCAGCTCGATTTTGGTGGCGGATGCTCAACACACGATGAGCGATGTTTGGGTGACAATTATGGTCATCGGCGGGTTGATCGGTGTTTGGCAAGGTCAGGTTTTAAACATACCTCAATTGCAATCCCTGGACGTGTTTTTGTCTTTTCCTGTGGCTCTTTTGGTATTTAGCAGCGGTTGGAAAGTTTTAAGGGAAAATTTGCCTTGGTTGGTGGATGAAATGGCGATCGCCCCGGAAACTATCCAGGCGATCGCGATGGATGTGCCCGGAGTTGTCAACTGTCACTCGATCGCCTCCCGTGGCATGATCGGGCGTCAAGTGTTTATTGATATGCACATGATCGTCAATGCTGTCGATGTAGAAACTGCTCACCAGATTACAGAAGAAGTAGAAGCCCGTTTGGAAGAACGTTTCAGCCCTGTACGCATCTTAATTCACGTCGAGCCTCCGGCTTACAAGTCCGACCAAATTAGCTACGAAGCCCAATAGAAGGAAGAAGGAAGAGGGAAGAAGGAAGAAGGAAAGAGGAAGAGGGAAGGAGGAAATATCTAGGCCGTATCCCCCAGTAAACAGCAGGTTGAGGGAGGAACGAGGAAGGGAGTTTTTGCGATCGGCATTCCTCGATTTTTTTAAATCTTATCAATCGGATTCAAGCGATCGCACTTCATTTTGTGGCGCTTTTCCACAGGAAAAGGGGGGTTTTCCACAGGAATCGGCAAGTTTTCCACAATAAATTTGATAATTATCGATCGCAAGACTATTGGTACAAGTTGGCAGTTTTTTGGATTTCTACAGCCATTTTCTGTCGCAAGTCCCAAGGTAGCAGAATTTCGACTTGTGAGCCCAAAGCTCGCAACCACCGAGCGCGGGTAGTAGTCTGTCACTCATTCATTCAGTTGACAGTTGACAGTTGACAGTTGACAGTTGACAGTTGACAGTTGACAGTTGACAGTTGACAGTTGACAGTTGACAGCACTTGACAAAAGAAGTCCGAGGATTGGAGTAATGAATCGTCTGATTTTAATTTCTCCTCGCTCAGGGTTCCGGCTTTAAACCAATTCTTTCTCGTAAGTGACTTGATAGCAAGCATCGTCGGTTGGGCGACACTGGAAGATTTCTCAAAGAGCCGATCGCTCTTGTGGATGGGGGATGTATTGTGTGATTAATCTGGCGGCGCGCGCGATCGTACTCTATGGCGCTAAAGGTATGATCAATGCTGATTCCCAGCAGGTAGGATTGAGCAAAAGTGCGATCGAACCGCAATACCATCGTGTATAGCCGTTCGATCGCGTGGTGAGGAGAGCCTCATGCCCTATGCCCTATGCCCTATGCCCTATGCCCTATGCCCTATGCCAGATCCCGTTCGCGTATCTGATCTTTCTGAGAAAGGCTATATGAACTATTTCCTGCTGGTATGCGGACAGTAAAAATAGACCCTTTGCCCTCCTCACTTTCCACCAAAATCTCCCCGCCCATCATCTGACAGTAGTTGCGGCTAATTGTCAGCCCCAATCCAGTGCCGCCGTACTGGCGCGTCGCCGAACCATCAGCTTGGGTGAATGCTTCAAACAATTTGTGCTGCTGTTCTTCAGACATTCCAATGCCAGTATCTTTAACTCGAAAGCAAATCCAATCTGATGCTTCAACATGAGCACCTGGACAAGCAATCGAACTCGATTTAGTGCAGCCCGCAGCCATTGAATTGTCAACATCCGACAGCTTAGCTGCATTCGATTCTCCAGTGCCTTCAGTGCGGCTGACGCTGATTTTTATCCTGCCGTTTTTGGTGAACTTAGCAGCATTGTTCAGCAGATGCAGCAGCACTTTCTGCACTTTCGCCAAATCTGCGTGCATTGTGCCGACAGTTTGATTATCGCACTCTATTTCTAAAACATTGCCATTCTTTTCTACCGACAATTTCATCGTCAACGCCACACGATCAACCAACGATTCGATGTCAAATTCTCCGATGTTGAGTTTCACACCACCCGCTTCAATTTTTGACAAATCGAGGATATCGTTAACCAAAGATAGTAAGTGCGTACCAGCATTTTCAATCTTATCTAAGTCATCAACAAAATCTTTGTATCCGAAATCCTTAGCATCTTCTAAAAGTAGTTGACTGTAGCCGATAATCGCGTTTAAAGGCGTCCGCAACTCGTGGCTCATATTGGCGACAAACTGGCTTTTAGCAGTGCTAGCCGCTAAGGCTTCTTCCTTAGCTTGTTCCAATTCTTTTGTATGTTCTGAAACTCGCTCGATCAAGTGATTGAGAGACACAGCTAATGAGCCTATTTCATCTTGTCCGGTGACGGGTGCTCGCAAATCAAAATTCGACTCGGAGGCTACTTGTTCGGCTACCTGGGTGACGCTGATGACTGGTTTGGCGATCGCCCGACTGGTACGGTAAGCCACAATTCCGGCGATCGCTACCGAAAGCAGCATACTAATAATGATGATGCCCTTTTCGATTCCTTGGGCATCCTCCATCACTACACCGCCTTGCCACTCTTGCTGCTGGGCAATATCGAGGACTTTGCTCAATTCCTGAAGATGGCTGTCGAGCACTTTTGCACCTTCTCCGCTTTCTGTAGCCAACATTTTTCGGGCAGACTCTATCTCCAGAGGCGAGAGTTGCGATTGCTGGATTTGCTGCAAAGTTGATTTGAGAGTATCGGCGTAGGATTCTAAATTTTCCGTGCAATCTTGCAGTAAACCTTTGAGAACTTCCGGCTTTGCTGCCAGCCAAGCGGGTTGGCTATCAGCAAACTTTTCTATGCGAAACCGCAAGTTTTTTGCCTTGAGAATACTCTGGGAAAACTGTTTTTCTTGGAGTTGGAGCTTGGCAGAATCATCTACAAAAGAATCTAGCTGTGCTCCCTGCAATTGTGCAGCCAGCGCTGCATCTTTAAAATTTCCGAGCAATTGCGCTTGTGCGTGAGCATCATTGAGTTGTTTTAATCCTTCTCCTTGGTAGAAGTCGGCAATCACCAGTCCGCTCAGGGAGCCAATAAAGCCGATTCCTATTGCTAGAAAATACCCACCGCCAATTTTTTGATGGATGCGCCAACCTGCAATGTTAGATGGCAAAATTTTGCTGAGTTTCAAGGATGCTCTTTTCAAAAAATCATGGATGGATACTTTGGGATGTGGGGTTTCTACAGAAGAAATTTGTTCGGACACAAAGAGCCTCATTAGTTTACCTACATTGCTTTGTTTTGGGTTGACCTCTGGCGTTACCACAGGTTTTTTCTGCTGGTTAAATTGTTCTAACTCTGGATTTAACTCATTCTTACCTTCCCAAATAGCAACCGATAAACTTGCTTCGTTCCCTGTTTTTTTGAGCAAGTTAATTTTTGACATATGCAACCGCTGTATTCTGTTAAAATCTACCACGTTCTTAAGTTCTTCAAAGGGGAAAGCTTGTCTGTTTTCCAGTAGACATCTGCGAAAAAGTATCTGAAACTCTGATCGAGTTTGAGGAGAAACTTAAATTCGGTTGATGTCTAATTGATAATTAGGCTGTTGATGGCTGTTGCCAAATTACTTTTTCGACTGGTAAAAGTCTCCAGCAGGCAAAAAATTAAATATTTATCCCGGCAGTGAATTATTGCTGCATAGAATATTACAGGCAGAAAATTCTGTCTGATGTGTTTTGCCTGTGATTCGCCCAAAGCTGATATTGTCTGTTGACAATGCACCCGATTCCTCAGCTTTGGGGTTTTGCTGCCAGTAATGCGACGATTGCTTGACAGTTTTTGTTGAGCATCCGACTACTTTTTACCACAGAATGTCATAAATGTGGCAGCCGATCGCGCTTTTGCACCCTGGTGATCGACTTTTGGCATACCTGCCCGCGCAAGTCGCGTAAGTTGAGTATAACTTTATGACTTACCAAAAAAAACCGGGTTCCTGCGGGTTAACTGTTGGCAATTGCGAGTTCTGTAGCGGTCAATTCGATCGCAAGTGCTAACTTACCATTTCTACCCAAAGCTTGATCTGCCAATTCCACCATCCAGCGATTCGGCCTAGCTTGGGGTCTGGCGGCGAGTACCAGGGCCCAAGCTTCCCGTTCTTTGCCCCGGCCCAACACCGCAGCACAAACAGTCAAAGCTGCGGCTGTTGAACGGCTGATGCCGCTTCGACAGCAGACGAGCAATTGGCCGGGGTGCGCCGATATTTGGCGGGCGAAGTCAATAATTTGAAGTACATCATCAAGTGTAGCCAAAACGCGATCAGGGTCGTCAACGGGGGTTTCGAGGTCATTAAATTCTAGCCGGAGTCGGTTCGGGACTTTGTGAAAAGTTTTGGGTTCGGCTACACCCGGACTGCTGATCGAAATCACGTATTTGAGAGCCCGCCCCGCAGCGCGATCGATAATATACTCGCTGGCTTCTGCTTCCGAAGCAATCAGGATTTTCGGCAGTTTTTCACCCGATAAATCCGTCGCAACTTCCTCCTCAAAATAAACTGTTTTTACCTCAGCGCCGATATCCGGCAAATATTGGGCTGCTAGGGCGCGAATGTCAGCAAATTCGCGTTTTAAAGCTGCTTCCAGAGCTAAAATAGCCGCGGTTGAGCCAATTTGACCGAGGGATTTAACAGCCTTTTGGCGGACTCCAGAGGTTTCGTCTTCCAGCAGCCGCACCAAACCTGCGACAGCCTCGTCTGTCCCAATTTCCCCCAAAGCAGCAGCAACTCTCCATCGCACATAGGATTCACTGTCGCTTCGTGCGATCGCCAGTCCCGCTGCGACCATTTTTTGCAAGTTAGCATCTCCGGCTGTATTGATGTTCCCCAAGGCAACAGCCGCCCTGCCGCGCACGAAAATGTCTCGATCCGAGAGCGATCGCATTACTGCCACCGCAGCCACCTCGCTGCTGATTTCCCCCAAGGCAGAAACTGCACTGCCGCGCACATCTGAGTCCTGATGGTTGAGGGCTTGCAGCAGCCCAGCCACAGCCGTTTCCGTCCCGATTTGTCCCAAGGCTTCGGCGGCCCTCAAAGAAACGGCATAGGAGTCAGGATCGTGAAGCAATTCTACTAAGCGGGGTACTGCGTCGCGATCGCCAATTTTCCCCAAAGCCGCCGCCGCCCTAGCGCGGACGAGTTGATTTTCGTCTCTGAGGGCGCAAAGCAGCCCCGGAACCATCTCAGAACCGCCGATTTTCCCGCAGTTGACGGCCGCCCGCCAGCGCACTTCCGCGTCTTCGTGTTTCAGGGCTTTGAGCATGGCGGGGACAGCTATTTTCGGGTTAATTTTACCCAAGGCCCAAACCGCCCAGGCGCGAACTCCGGGGGCTTTGTGGTTGAGGGCTTCGATCAGTGCTGCGGCTGCTGGTTTCGAGTCAATTTCTCCCAGGGTCCAAGCCGCCCAAGCTTGTACTTGGGAATCTTCCGATTCGAGCACCTGCGCTAATTCAATTACTGCCGCCCTTGAGCCAATTTGCCCGATCGCGCGAATGCCATGAAGGCGCACTGCACTTTCTTTGTGGTTCAAGGCTTTGACAAGCATCGGAATTGCCATGTCGGAATTTGTTAGTGCCAACAGTTGAATTTTGAGCTGCGGCGAAGTTTTAATTTTTTTGATTAAATTTACTGTTTTTAGTTGAAACTCCGGCTTTACCATTCCTGCTAGCTTCGAGCCGAGTTTTAAATTTACTTTTAGGGCTAATTTTATGGCGCGCAAAGCCAGACTTTGCTGTTTTACTTGCGGCAATATTGCCGCCAATTTGTGCATTCCTTGTTTTTGTTTCAAATATTTTTGGTTGAATTCAGCATCGCTGAGCTCTGGTAGCTGTTGGATGAGGGTTGCTGCTGAGTTCATTGATTTATCCTCATATTTTGGCGATCGCGTGAGATTGCTCTTTTAAATTCGCTGTCATAAAAAAATAAGTCTGCACTACAAAACTCAACTTATAAAAAAACTTGCACCACTTATAAAATATGTCGGATTCGACTATTTTAACAACTCCCAAATGATTGATTATCTGTTTTTTTGCGATCGGCTTAACAATTAGTAGCGCTGGCTGCTTGGCATAGATGCACTGTTAACTAGACGAGCTTCGCGCTATATCATTTTATACCAATTTGGCTGGAAATATCGATCGACCGTTGAACGCAGCAAAGCAGAAACAGCCCGATTCCGTCACAGTCTCTCACCTCGCATAGGGCCCATTTTTCAAAGCCTTAGCCAAAGCATTATCGTGATCCCGCAAACCTTCGTAAAAAAACAGCACTTCTCCTGGAATGCCACGAGCGCGGTTATAAGCAATTACTTGTAACAACAGATCGGGATTCATGCTATACTTACTACCTCGATTCGCCAACAAAACACCGGGCGACACGCAATGCACTTGTTCGCCAGTAAGTTGTTGATCAATTAGTCGATCGACCAATTGTTTGTAACCGTTAAAATCGCGGCGGTAAAACTGCGGGTGAAGCATATCGACCAACTTTCTGTCAACCCAAGACTTAGAATCTTGCAAATATTCCACCAATCCCCATTCATAGGGACTTGGCGACATCGACAGCAACAAATCAGGATTAATAGCCTTCAATTCTCGGTGCAATCGAGCGACAAACTCAGTAATTATACCAGCGCGCCAGTGCAGCCAATGTTGCTCTCTCGGATTCTGTGGCGGTTCTCTCCCGCACTCTTGGCGGTAGCGTTTAACCGTTTTTGCATCATAACCGCCTTCACAGGGTAGCGCAATGCGATCGTCTCCTTGAACACCATTTACCGGATAATTCCTAGCAACTTCCAGCATCAACCCCAGCAAAAAATCTTGCACTTCCGGGTCAAGAGAATTCATCCATTCAAAGTTATTTTTCTTAAGTAAATTGCCGCTGCAATCATGCGCCGCCCACTCAGGTTTCTTTGCCAGCAAATGACCGCCGTTGAGATTGTAAGAACTCACAAATCCGTATTCAAACCAAGGAATAACTTTTAAACCAACTCTATTAGCCTCAACAATTAATTCTGCTAAAGGGTCGCGACCTTGATAGCGTGCGTCAATTTCTACCCCAAATTGTTCGCGCATAATTTGAGAAGGATAAGCAGTAAAACCTCGGTTCCAAACTACAGGAAATACTGTATTAAATCCCGTATCGGCGAGAAATTCCATTGCTTCAGCAATTCGCTGTTTTGAGGTGAGAACTTTGCAGTCGGTGCTTGGTATCCAAACGCCGCGAATTCCATGATTGCGAGGATCAAAGGTGGTTGGCGTTATGGGATTTTTTGCGTTGACTGGAACCGCAAACTGCTGTTTTAACAAAGATTTGAAACTGCTAATCACTGACTGGAATGGCTCTAAAAATGGCATTGAGTCTAATGATTTACCAGATTTTGTACAATTTTTTATGATTAGCAACGGGCTAGAAGCCCGTTCCACAATTAATCAAATTTCTTGTGGGGTGGGCCGAAGAACCCGCCCCTGAAATTTTACTATCCAGCTACTCCAGACAACTGCTGGCTCAAGGCTTCCTTCAAAAGCTCGGCCTTATCAGTTTGCTCCCAAGGCAAGTCTAAATCAGTGCGTCCGAAGTGACCGTAAGCCGCCACATCTTGATAGAAACGACCGCCTCTTTCAGCAGGCAAATTCTGCAAATTAAATGCCTGAATGATTCCCGCCGGACGCAGTTCAAAATGCTGCTTCACAACTTCTAAAAGGCGATCGTCATCAACTGTTCCAGTGCCAAAAGTTTCGATCATCATGCTAACAGGCCGCGCTACGCCGATCGCATAACTCAACTGCACTTCACACTTTTCGGCCAAACCAGCAGCCACGATATTTTTAGCAACATAGCGACAAGCATAAGCCGCGCTGCGGTCTACCTTCGTGGGGTCTTTGCCCGAAAAAGCACCGCCGCCGTGACGGGAATAGCCGCCGTAGGTATCCACAATAATTTTGCGGCCAGTCAAACCCGAATCTCCTTGAGGCCCGCCGACGACAAATTTGCCAGTGGGGTTGACAAGGAAACGAGTTTCTGCATCTGGCTTGATGCTAATATCGGCAAACACGGGTTGGACGACAGCAGTCCAAAGATCTGCTTTAATCTTGGCTTGAACTGCGGCTGTATCAGTGATATCGCCGATCGCCTCAGTGTGCTGCGTAGAAATTAAGATCGTATCAATGCCAACAGGTTTCCCGTCTTCGTAACTTACGGTAACTTGGCTTTTGCCGTCGGGACGCAGGTAAGGCAATTGACCAGTTTTGCGGACTGCGGCCAATTGACGGCAAATCCGGTGCGCTAAACTAATCGGCAGAGGCATCAATTCCGGCGTTTCGTTGCAAGCAAAGCCGAACATCAAACCTTGGTCGCCAGCACCAATGGCATCCAACTCCTCTTCACTGGATTGTTCCCGACTTTCATGAGCCGTATTCACCCCTTGGGCAATATCGGGAGATTGAGAGTCAAGAGCCACCAACACTGAGCAGCTATTAGCAGAAAATCCGTTGTCAGGGTGGATATAGCCAATATCGGCTATTTTTTTCCGCGCCAACTCTATGTAATTTACGTGAGCTTTAGTGGTAATTTCGCCCGTCAGCAGCATCAAGCCCGTATTGACGACAACTTCGGCAGCCACGCGGCTTTTAGGGTCTTCAGTCAGTAAGGCATCTAAGATTGTATCTGAAATTTGATCGCAGATTTTATCGGGATGGCCTTCAGTAACAGATTCAGAGGTAAACAGGTAGCGGCGTGACAATGATTATTTCTCCTTTGATTGGTGTGAATCCTGTTTGACATCGACGACAGACGACTGATTTTCCAGGTAGAGGCGCAGAATTATCGCGTCTGGGCCACCGTCGAATTTTTGTCGGTCTGGTGCGAGTTTAAGCAGGGTTTGAGATTAGCTAAAGTGACACTACTATAGCAAACTCAGTTCCGGGAAGTCCCGAAAAACTGAGATTGTGTAGGATTGTCGATCGAACTTTGACTGCGATCCTGCACCCCCCTAACCCTAGAAAGGTAAGATACAGTCAGGGTATCGCCTCGCGGATGCACTATGGCAGGAATCGAAAAATCACCAAATTTAATCCAAACGGTTGCAGACTTAGAATTTCCCGGCGGCCCAATACCGCTTGACTCTCGATTTTATATCAATCGATCGCCCGCCGAAGCCAGAGCTTGCGCAGAAATTGGCAAGCCAGGGAGTCTAATTCGGATTAAAGCTCCCAGAAAAATGGGCAAAAGTTCGCTGATGCTGCGGATAATTAACGCGGCGGTCGATCGCGGATACCGCACAGTCACTGTAGACTTTCAGCAAGCCGACGAAGCAGTTTTTGCTACTTTAGATAAATTTTTGCGCTGGCTGTGTGTCAATGTCGCTCGCCAACTCAAACTCGAACCAAATCTCGATGAATTCTGGGATGAAGATATGGGGAGCAAAGTAAGCTGCTCTCTTTACTTTGAAAACTATTTGCTCGAACAAATTGACAGTCCCCTTGTCTTGGTACTCAACGAAGTAAACCGAGTATTTGAACGCGCCAAAATTGCTCAAGAATTCCTGCCACTGCTCCGTTTTTGGTACGAACAAGCACGACAGAGCGAAACCTGGGAAAAACTGCGAATTGTGGTCATTCACTCGACAGAAATTTATATTGCTTTGAGTCTAAATCAATCTCCATTCAATGTAGGACTGCCGATTAAACTCTCCCAATTTACTACTGAACAAGTCGAAGATTTGGCGCGCAGGCACGGACTGAACTGGAGCGATAGCTATCCGATTGAGCAATTAATGCAAATGGTAGGCGGTCATCCTTATTTAGTGCATTTAGCGCTGTATCACCTGGCAATTTTGCAGGAAAACCGCCTGTCGGTTGCGGAACATGAGTCTGGGGAGGAACTGGGGCGAGCCGAGTTGGAACAACTATTAAAAACAGCTCCTACTCAAAGCGGCATTTATAGCGACTACTTGCGAAATCAGTCGATCGCGATTCAACAGAATCCCGAACTCGCCGCCGCCTTCCAACAAGTTCTTGATACTAAAAATAGCATTCACCTCGAACCTTTGATGGCCTATCAGTTAGACAGCATGGGACTTGTCAAATTAGAGGGAAATAACTGTAGTTTGTCTTGCGAATTGTATCGCCTGTATTTTCAAGACCAAAATTTGTGCGAGGACAGTTTCTCGGCTGTTGGTTGGGAGGAGTTGCAGCAAGAAAATGAAAGGCTGCTAGCTTTGGTGAATGTGGACGAACTTACTCAAATTGGCAACAGACGGCATTTTGACAGTTGCTTGCGAGCAGAATGGAAACATAATGCTCGCGATGGCTCTCCAATATCTTTAATTTTGTGCGACATCGATTATTTCAAAATATATAATGATACCTACGGACATCAAGCTGGAGATAGTTGTTTGCGATCGGTTGCTCAAGCAATTCGCCGAGCCCTCCAGCGTCCCGCTGATGTAGCCGCTCGCTACGGTGGCGAGGAGTTTGCTGTGATTTTACCTCAAACTGATGCGGCGGGTGCTCTGTTGGTTGCCGAACATATTAGAACCAAAGTTAAAGCTGTGAATATTGTTTTTAACCCGGAGAGTGTTGACTGTTTGCCTAATTCTGTGGTGACAATTAGTTTGGGAATTGCCAGCGTTGTTCCGGGGCCGGAAAATGATGCAGCAACGCTGGTACTGGCGGCTGATGAGGCTCTTTACGACTCGAAAAGGCACGGGCGCGATCGATCGACTATGAGCACGCTTTTAAATTTTCGATTTGCTGCTGTTAATTGAGCTACTCGGCGGTTGAAACCGCTACTATACAAACGAAGTCCGCCGGACGCCGACTCAAGAATTTTTCAATAGCGGGGGATGGTGCGATCGACTACCATTGAGTAAGCATCGATCCCGCCAACGATATTTTTAACGTTGGTAAATCCTCGATCGCTCAACCAGTGACACATTTGAGCCGATCGCACTCCATGATGGCACAGAACTAGGGTTTCTGTGTCGCGGTTTAGTCGATCGTCAATTTCACCAGACCATTCGGCAAACTCGCTCAGAGGAAAAGCTACAAATCCCGGTAGCGCCGCGAGTTCAATTTCATCAGGTTCCCGCACGTCTACAAGCTGCAATTTATCAGCATTGGTTTCTGCTAAATAGCGACCTAATTCTTCGACTGTAATTTGAGCAAACATTTCTGACATTTGATTATAAAAAAAGAAGTCATTGGTCATTATTCATTGGTCATTAGTCATTGGTCATTAGTCATTGGTCATTGGTCATTCGTCCTGAATCAGTTAACAGTTAACAGTCAACTCTTCGGACAGTTTCATGGATGACGAATAGGAGCTATAAACCCGGTTTCTAGGAGTTTTACGTCCATTCACGAGAAAACTCGTAGAAACCGGGTTTCTGAGGTCGCAAGTGCGTCCACAGATTGTTGTGAGGACGGTCGTACTCACAACAATTACCAATTAGCAATTAGCAATTCCCAATTCCCAATTCCCAATAACTAATTAATTGAGCCGCGAAGGCGGTGGCATTAGCTCCATAGGAGGCGTCGGTGCAGGACGCCCGTCCAACTGGCTGACTGTGCCCCTGGGATCGAGACAACTGGCAATTAACCTGTCCGTGGGAAAGTCGAGCCTGCCGCTCAACCCGACTACACATTCAGCAAACACTTCTGGCAATAAACTGCGGCGGCACCCATCAAGCGTTAACAGGGCAGCAGCAGGTTGAGTTTTAGTTTTACTGTTAATATTCACCACGCAAGTAGTCAATTCGTCGGGGCGTCTCACCTGCCGACAGCTAGAGAGCGCTTCGAGGCCAGAAATATTGGTTTTGCGGTTGATTTGGAGGGTGCATCGAGATATATCGCGGGGGTGGAGGGCGTCGGCACAAGCTGCTGCTGCTGCCTCGGCCCCGACTCCGGCTTCGATTAGTTCCTTAGCGCAGACGCGATAGGGATTTTGAGTGCGAGGGAATCTCAGAGTGATCGCTGATGCTGGCGAGATTGGCAGTGCTGCTGCTAACAAACTCAGCGCGACTAGGGGAGTGCCGAGAGCCAACATCCAGCGCGGTGCTGGCTTTGGGGAAGCAGTGCGGAAAAAATTGGGGTTGTGCATGGCAGCTCGATTTGTGAGTTTTTTGGGCTGGTTGGGTCGATCGCGCGATCGGCTTTTACTTCAAAATTTACCGCACATTACGGATGGCTGCGGTCGATCGATTTTTTTTATCGATTTTTGTGCAAATTTTCACCGTTACCAACATATAATATAGAGTCTGCATAAAATTGCATACAGAAATTAGAGAGGAAAATAAATGTCTCGATATCGAGGCCCCCGATTAAGAATCGTCCGTCGCCTGAAAGAGTTGCCGGGTCTAACCCGGAAAACTCCCAGACGGGATTATCCGCCTGGGCAGCATGGTCAAAACCGCAAAAAGCTCTCTGAGTACGCGGTTCGATTGCAGGAGAAGCAAAAACTCCGTTTCAATTACGGTGTGACGGAACGCCAACTGCTCCGTTACGTCCGCAAAGCCCGCCGTGTCACCGGCTCCACAGGTCAAGTGTTACTGCAATTCTTGGAAATGCGCTTGGACAATACTGTGTTTCGGATGGGAATGGCTCCAACCATTCCGTCCGCTAGACAATTGGTAAATCACGGTCACATCACTGTTAACGATCGTGAAGTGAACATCGCCAGCTATCAGTGCAAGCCTGGTGAAGTGATTGCAGTGAAAAACAGAGAGCGATCGCGCACGATGGTTGAAGCTAATCTCAAAGATCCAGGCTTGGCTAACTTGCCCAGTCACTTGGAATTTGACAAGCAAAAAATGGTTGGCAAAGTTAACGGCATTGTCGAACGTGAGTGGATTGCTCTTCAGATTAACGAACTGCTAGTTGTGGAATACTACTCGCGGCAAGCTTAATTTATTAGTCATTAGTGCGAGCGTCCTCGCTCGCACGCAAACCTTATTAGTCATCAGTTAGTTGCTAGCAAAAAATCAATAATTGGGTTTGTCCCTAGTTATTAGTTAATTGTTACTGAATAGTGAGGACTAAGGACTAAGGACTAATTTTTTAGAAACAGCTATGCTGAAGGCTGAAAAAAGCTTTTCAACGGTCAATGATTAACTGTTAATGGTTAATCGTTGGCCGTTAATCGTTTAATTTGAAAAGTCCAAAAGTGGGGACGATCGACCTCAGCGACACACTGCGGGGTTCTCGTACCAAAATCAAAGGCAGCAATCCCACCAGCCGCACAGCAGCCGAAAGGGCAAACAGTGCCCCCAAACTCATGCCCGGAAGTTCGGCAAGAAAGCCTCCGGTGGTAGTTCCCAAAGCCCCAGCTAATCCCGAAACTGCTGCGGCGATCGCAAAATAAGTCGATGGTTGTTCGATCGACGCGATCTCCATTTGAATATTGTTAGTACAAAGCCCGATCGCCCCTAAAGTCGTTCCCCCCAGCAAGTGCAGCAGCGGCAGCCACACCCACACCGCAAACGGGTAATTGCCCGTACCCAGCCACAGCAAAGGCGTTACAGCCACCACCAGCCCCACCGCAATCAACAACGGGCGATTTCCCCAGCGATCGGCTAACTTGCCCCAAAACATCAGCAGCAGCAGATTTGCTGCGGAACTCAAGCTGCAATAAATCGTGACCAAACTCACATCTAAGCTTAAATCTTTCAACAGGTAGATATTAAAAAAAGGCGCGCTCAGATTAACTGCAAATGTCCACACGCTAAAGTAAAGAATAAACATTAAGAAATTAGAATTTTTCAGCACTGAAGGCACAAAATCTGTTAATTGCTTTTCTTTTTTCTCTGGGAGTCGATCGCTCTCTGCATCTTTTCGGTATGTCTGCGGATTCACATCAACCATCAAGAATTGATACCCCAAACTAATCATTCCCGCCACAACACCCAAAAATAAAACAACACCATAGCCCAAAATTGGGTGGGAATCCCAGGCTGACACGAACAGTCCCATTAGTGGTACTCCCAGTAAAGCAACTAAGCTGGTAGCACTGTTGCGAAAGCCAAAATAGCGTCCCCGCAAACGGTGAGGAACCACCGCAGCCATCCAACTAAACCAGTTAGAAGTGGCAAAAGCTGCGATCGCGCTAGCGGCTAGGACTGTTGCTAGCGTCCACTGGAGCAGTTGTTGGCGATCGGCGCGGGAAGGCTGCCAAACAATTGCGACTACCAGCACCAGCCACAGCAGCCGCGACACGCCGAATATCGCTAGGTTGTACCAGTGGCGGCTAGTTGTGCGATCGGCGATGTACGCTCCTAATGGTTGCAGGAGATTTACCAGCATCGGAATAGCAGATAATATGCCTATTTCTACGCTGCTTGCGCCGAGTTGCAGCAAGAAGTTGCTCAGTAGCAGGCCGGTAGTCGCCGACTCGAAGACCGCGGCAAAAACGCCTTCTATAGTTGAGGCTTTGAGCGTCAATCTAATATCTTGTTTGGAAAATTTGAGAGGTGTTTGTGAAGGTAGAACGAGTTGAGATATTTTCTTTTCTAGTATTTCAGGAGTCTGAATAAATAGATGTTTATTTGACTCTGTAACTGGTTCAACCATAGTCAGATAATTTTAGATTTTATATTTGCACAATTCTTATTTTGTAAAAGTTTGAGGGTTGCTGGAGATTTAATTATTTTCGCCGATAAATGTCGATAAAATTTATTTTTTTTACTACAAATTGCTGAGTTTGCCTATTAAGATAAAGCCAGTCCCACTTTCAAGATGTTAGCTTGAAAGTGAGACTGGCACTTCCGGGTAATTATGATTAATATAGTTGATCGTCGGTCGCTGTGGCATCGACCGCTTGGAAGATATAAACGTTGTGACTGCTAAAACCTAGGTTTTAGGGCTTAACAAGCAAGCGATCGCAACATTTAGCCAAAAATTGCTCTAATTCTCTGTCAAACAAGTCGCCCCAAGGCTCAAAATAAATTTGGCGCGATCGCCTCCACTCTGCTCTCAAACCTTTAGGGTTAGCTAAATCTATATAATAGACCTCCTGCGAAAATATCAAATGCTCGCCTGTTGTAATGATAAATACAGGTCATAATTGTAAATTCCTGCAATT
>NZ_JAUBVX010000075.1:0-27212 GCF_036706065.1 Microcoleus sp. A2-C3
ACGTAACAGATTGTTGCAGTTAGCAAGGTAGGAATCATCAAGACGCCGAACCAACCTACATAGAGGCGGTTGTCGGTTGATGTTACCCAGTTGCAGAACTGCGACCAGATATTAGCACTTTCGCGCTGTTGTAAGGTTGCTGTCATGTGTTTATGATTGCTATTGGTTTTTCAATGTTCGGATGATGTCTCTATTATTAACGGTATCGTTAAGGTTTGTAAAGGCCTGTAGCGACAGTTAAACTGATGAAGGTGATAAGGAAAGCTGATGAGCGTTACTGCGAGGCGAAAACACATCACGCGGCAATCTTCGGCGAATCCTACCTCTTAACGCGGAACGGGTGGTAGCGGAGGTTGGGAAGGCACAGGAGGTGGAGCGATCGCAGGTGCAGGAGCCGGAGTGCGAGCAGGCGCAGAACTGAACTGCTGGAGTTGCTGCGGGGTGAGCGATCGCAAAATTCTCAGTCCCAGAGTGTTTCGGGAGATGCTTAGAGCGTAGTTCGGCTCTAAATACGGGCGGAAATTTGATTTGTTGTTCAAATAGGTTTCCATGAAAGCTACGCTGAGTCCGTTGACGTAGCGGCGGGCTAAAGCTGGTTCGGGCCCGATGACCTCTGGTGGTGGCAGAAAGACGGTTTGAGGGGAGTCCTCGATCGTGGAAAAGTGAGTCCCGTTGTTCATCAATACCAGATATTTGTTGGGTGATGTCAGCCAAGTAAACGGTTGAATCTGTTCCAGCAAGGCGGGGGCGACGGTATCGGCGCTGCCTCCGACTACCATGACTGGGATTTGGATTTTGCTGAGGTTTGTTTCTCCGAGAATGCTGCTAACGATCGGGTTGATGGCGATCGCAGCTTTGACGCGCGGATCGCGGAAATTGTACTGGTTGCGATCTAGGCTGCGGGCGCGGCACTGCAACAGCAGCGAGAGGTTCCAAGTTTTGTTTTCGAGCTGGCAGTCTTTGTCTAGCTGTGCAAAATTAATCCCCGCCCCGGCTAATGTTAAAGCTGTATAGCCGCCGAAAGACTGGCCGATGATGCCGACTCGCTGCAAGTCGAGCAGCCCTCGGTAGGCCGGATCGGTTGTAGAAAGTTTGGTTAAATAATCGAGCAAATCTTTGATGTCTAAGGGGCGGTTGATAAATTCTGCTGGTTCTGCTACTTCGTTGGCTCTGCCTGTTACTAAGTCTTGGATTTGTTGGGCGTTGCTGCCGGGGTGTTCGGGGACGGCGACGGCAAAGCCGTAGGAGGCTAGGTGTTTGGCTAAATACTCGAAGGAAAGGCGATCGGAACCTAAACCGTGGGAAATTACTACTACTGGGGCCGGTCGCGGGCTGCCCTGCGGCAGGTAAATGTCCATATCAAAGGTACGATCGCGATTTGGACTCGTTAGAGTTACCGATGATTTTTTCCAAGTGTAGGGGCCAGGTAGCTGGGGCTGCAACAGTTCGGCTGGCGGTATCGCTGGCTCAGAGGCTGCTTCTGCTTCCGACAACTGGGCGATTCCGGCGATCGTCCGATTGGAACGGTTGATCAGCGATGTCAGCTCGTTGGCGATAGCCAAACCCCGCGCGATGTCAATCCTGATGCCGTAAGTGGGGAATTTTTGCAGCACGTTGAGAATTGTCAGCCCTTCTGGATCTGAGGCTGCTAAAATTAGGGCCGCTCGGATGGCATAAAATCCGGGCTGCCGAGCTTTGGTTTGAATTACTCGCCCCAATCGTTCCAGCAGCACTTCTCCTTGAGGCGTGTAGAGGAATTGGGCGATCGTCACATGGCTGATTTCTGCTTTCGCTTGCAGGCCGCTGCGAATCTCCGCTAGCTGTGTTTTTTTGGCGTACTGAGCGAAGCCGTCCAAGTTTGAGTCTATTTTGCCTTCTTTGGCGAATAGTGCCAAAGATTCGATGGGAACTGATTCTTCTAGCGGCCCGTAAGTTACGTAGATTCGCTGGGCTCCTAAAGCCGGTGCAGCAGTGCAAACAGCCGTGAATGCAAACAATCCTAGGTATTTTGGGGCGATCGACCGCCGAGCGCGAATGACCGCAGTGGAGAGACTCGGAAACAGACAGTTCATAACTTTAACACCTAGGACTTCTAATAATTAGTCGGTGAAACGATGTAAATTGTTTCACTAATATTTAATACCAAAAAATCGATCTTTTACTTGGGAAATTAGGTTATCGTGGGAAGTATAGCCAAAAGAGCAATTTTGTTACGTAACAAGACTAGCTGAACTTTAAAATTCAACACCGAGGGGTGAGTGGATTTGAGAGTTGAGAGTGGAGAGTTGAGATTTGAGATTTACTCGGCAGATGAATCTGGAAGCTGAAACTAGGGTCTAAAACTTGGGGAGCATCTACGACTTAAGCCGGCGCTTGTATCCGTCTTTGGGCGAGGGGTCAAACCTACTCCAATGCCCATTGATTATGTTTTCAGCTATCCAAGATATTTGCGATCGAGTTTGCAACTATAGCCTGAGTGAGAGAATCTATCATGTTCAATGCAACTGCCATCCTGATTGACGCTTTTGTGCAAGAGCTACAGGCCGGCTACCGCCGCACCTACGGCAAGTACAAACCTGATTACCCTGAAATTATCGCCTGGGCGGGGACTATGGCTCTGGAAAACATCGCTAACTGCGATGCTCTTTACCACAATGTGGAACACACCATGCTCGTGGCCCTGGTAGGACAAGAGATTCTCCGGGGCAAGCATATTCGCGAAGGGGGTGTGTCACCGGAAGATTGGCTGCACTACCTGATCTCGCTACTGTGCCACGATATCGGCTACGTGAAAGGTGTTTGCCGCCAAGACCAAGAAGCTGTGGGACTCTACGCTACTGGTATTGATGGGGGCATGGTTTCTGTGGCGATCGGCGCCACTTCTGCCAGTTTAACTCCTTACCATGTCGATCGAGGAAAACTCGTAATCGACGAACGCTTCGGCGGCCACACATTAATTGATGCCGAACAAATTAAGCGCAATATTGAATTGACACGCTTCCCAGTTCCTGCTAGCGAAACCCATCAAGACAGAAACAACTATTCTGGACTCGCCAGGGCCGCCGATTTGATCGGTCAGTTGAGTGACCCCAATTATCTCCGCAAAATCAGCGCCCTATTCTACGAATTTGAGGAAGTCGGCACCAATAAAATCTTGGGCTACAAGTCTCCGGGAGACTTGCGGCAAAATTACGCCAAGTTTTATTGGAACGGAGTTTTCCCCTACATTCCAGCAGCTTTGAACTACTTGGAATTGACCCAGGGTGGCAAACAAATTATTGCCAACCTCTACGCTAACGTATTTCAAGTAGAACACGCTGAACCGCTCGCTTTTAACAAGACGAACGCTCAAGAATTCATCAAATCCCGCGTCAAAGGCAACTTGAATAGCGAAAAAGATGGTGACAATCTTCAAGCTTCCATGTCAGGAGATCACAAGAAGTTTAGCGATTTTTCTGACTTGAATTTGTGAGATTTTTTTTGGCATAATTTATGATTGATAAACGCGAGTCATCATGAGAATTTTTTTAGATTTTCTACTTGCTGGCTCCTTTTTATTTGAATTATAATAACAATAATAAATCATTGTTTTTTAGGGAAAATCAGGTCATGGCAACCAACAACATTGAAGTCGTTTTCAGCTTTGATACAACCGGCAGTATGTACCCTTGCTTGACCCAAGTTCGTCGGAAAATTAAAGAGACGGTGACAAGACTGCTTGATGAAATTCCGGGCATTCGGATTGGCATTATTGCTCACGGGGACTATTGCGACGCTGGCAGCACCTATGTGACTAAACACCTCGATTTGTCAGGCGATGTCGGCAAAATTTGCAATTTTGTTGAAAATGTAGAACCCACTAGCGGTGGCGATGCTCCAGAATGTTATGAATTAGTCTTGCACGAAGCTCAATCACTTTCTTGGACTCCAACTAATTCCAAAACATTCGTACTAATTGGCGACGACATCCCGCACGCACCCGCTCAAACTCCCCAAAAACTTAACTGGCGTCAGGAAGTAGATAAGTTAGCACAGATGGGAATTGCCGTGTACGGCATCCAAGCTCTCAACCGTCCCCATGCCACTTTATTCTACAAAGAACTAGCCGAAAAATCTGGCGGTTTTCACCTCAATCTCGACCAGTTTTCCTACATCACAGATTTGTTTTTAGCAGTTTGTTACCAACAGTCGTCTAACGAACAACTACAAGCTTACGAACAAGAAGTAGTCAGTCAAGGTCGCATGAGTCGCGGATTAAACAAAATGTTTGATACCATGCTCAAGCGGGAAGGCGCTGCTGTTTATGAATCAGCAGAATTGCGAACTGTAAAATCGGGGAGATTTCAGATTCTCGAAGTAGACAATGAGATTTCGATTAAAGCTTTTGTTCTGGAGAATGGTTTGGCTTTTAAAACCGGGCGCGGGTTTTATGAATTTACTAAAACAGAAACTATCCAAGGCAAAAAAGAAATTGTGCTGATGGAACGTTCCACAGGGGATTTATTTGAAGGAGAAGCAGCGCGAGAAATGTTGGGTTTGCCAATGGGGGAGACAGCTCGTCTCAAACCGAGCAATCTAGAAAAGTATGCGGTTTTTGTGCAAAGTACCTCGGCTAATCGCAAGCTGATGGGGGGAACTCGTTTCCTTTATGAAGTTGAAGATTGGGATCGTTAATCGATTTTAAATGTCCCAGCTACAACCGCAGAGCGGCAGAGATAATGCTAAAATCTCTATGGTTTTTGTTTGTCCTACGCATCTGCGGTTAGAAAATATACACTTTTAAATTAATATGCAACCCGAAATTCAGCAGCGAGTTAAACAATTGAGGCAGCAGCTACAGGAAGCTAGCTATGCTTATTATGTTCTTGATGCGCCGATGATGGCTGATGAGGTGTACGATCGCCTTTATCGAGAGTTGCAAGAGTTAGAATCAGATTATCCTGAGTTGATTACTGCCGAAAGTCCGACTCAGCGCGTGGGAGAAAAGCCGGCTACTCAATTTTTTAGCGTCAAGCACAATATTCCTCTCTACAGTTTGGAAAATGCTTTTAATTTTGAGGAATTGACCAAATGGCAGGAACGATGGCAAAGGGTAGCAGGGGAAAATCAACAATTAACTGCTGAATATGTTTGCGAGTTAAAAATTGATGGTTCTGCTTTAGCGTTAACCTATGAAAATGGGATTTTAGTTCGCGGTGCGACGCGGGGAGATGGGATTGCGGGAGAGGATATTACTCAAAATGTTAAGACTATTCGCTCGATTCCTTTAAAACTCAATTTAGATAATCCGCCGCCTGTTGTGGAAGTGCGGGGAGAGGCTTTTTTGTCTTTGGCTGTGTTTGAGGAAATTAATCGGGAACGGGAAAAAGCGGGGGAACAATTGTTTGCTAATCCTCGGAATGCGGCGGCGGGTACGCTGCGACAGTTGGATTCTAAAATTGTGGATCAGCGGCGCTTGGATTTCTTTGCTTATACTCTGCATTTAGATGAGGGTAATGAGGAAAAGACGCAAGGCGAATCTTTGGAATTGTTGCGAATAATGGGGTTTAAGGTGAATCCCAATCGCAAAGTTTGCTATTCTTTGGATGAGGTGCGGGAGTATTACGAATATTGGGATACTGAACGGCGAAATTTGCCTTACATGACAGATGGGGTTGTTGTTAAGATTAATTCGGTTTTGTTGCAAAAACAGTTGGGTTTTACTCAGAGGTTTCCGCGTTGGGCGATCGCCCTGAAGTATCCGGCGGCCGAAGTCCCTACAATTGTAGAAGCAATAACTGTACAAGTCGGGAGAACCGGGGCTCTGACTCCTGTGGCGGAACTCAAACCTGTGCAGTTGGCTGGAACCACGGTTTCGCGCGCTTCTCTCCACAATAGCGATCGACTTTCCGAGCTAAATCTTCACATTGGCGATACTGTGATTGTCAGAAAAGCTGGGGAAATTATACCAGAAGTTGTGCGAGTTTTAGCAGAACTTCGTCCCCAAAATGCTCAACTTTTTCAAATGCCTAGCTGCTGTCCCGAATGCGCGCAGCCTGTGGTTCGGGAAAAAGGGGAGGTGGTTACTCGCTGTATCAATACGTCTTGTCCGGCAATTTTGAGGGGCTCGCTAATTCATTTTTGCAGCCGGGATGCTTTGGATATTAACGGTGTTGGGGAAAAGTTGGTGCAGCAGATGGTGGATAGCAATCTGGTGGAGTCGGCGGCGGATTTGTTCGATTTGACTGCGGAAAGGTTGATGGGTTTGGAACGCATGGGTAATAAGTTAGCAGAAAAGTTGGTAAGTGCGATCGCCCAATCGAAAAATCAACCTTATTCGCGGGTACTTTACGGCTTGGGTATCCGCCACGTCGGCAGTGTCAACGCTCAATTGCTGACAGAAAGGTTTGCAAATGTGGAAGAGTTAGCCGCAGTATCGGCGGCGGCGATTGAGGGCGTGTACGGCATCGGGCCGGAGATTGCACAATCGGTTTCTCAGTGGTTTCGAGTTCCGGCGAATCAAAGTTTAATCGCACGGTTAAAAACTGCGGGTTTGCAATTGCACTCAGAAGTTAAAAGTCAGAATTTAGCAGATATGAATTTACAATTTGCTGGCAAAACCTTTGTGCTGACGGGAACTTTGCCGACTCTGAAACGAGATGAAGCTAAAGATTTGATTGTCAAAGCTGGAGGTAAGGTCACAGGTTCTGTAAGCGCTAAAACTAATTATGTGGTTGTGGGTGAAGATGCCGGTTCTAAGTTAGAAAAGGCTCAATCTTTGGGAATTGAAATACTTTCGGAGGCTGACTTATTGGAACTTTTGGGAGGTTGAAATTGGTAATTGTCGTAAAGTGCGCCATAAGCACTTACTACTAAAGGGCATCGACAAAATTTTAGTGGCTTAGGTACAAATAGCCGAGCGCGAATTGTGCAATACCTCAAAAGGCATAGAAATCGCGCTCGCGATCGATCAATATACATACTTCCGGGGCGCTACTACCTTTTGAGGTTGCCAGTACAGACGAGTTTTGCTAAAATTTTAGATAATTTGCAAGAGCGCGCCGTCGCCCCCGGCAATTCCCAGCAAGTCGCAAAAATCAGAGGAGATACGTGATGTCGGAAATCCCAGAACAAACACCAACAAATTTGCCGCCTCCAGAAATAAGTTCCGAAACCTCTATTTCTTTGACGGACAACTTAAAAAGTAGCTTGGGAAATATCCTGAGCAGTTGGAAGATTAAAGTAGGATTAGGAGTTGCTGTACTTTTTGGAGTGTTGCTCTTGTGGTTTTATTGGCAGCACATGATTGCAGTCGCAGGTATGAAGAGTTGGGCGAGTCGATCGGGTGCTAGAGCGATCGAATGTATGGTAAGAGATACTAATAACGACCAGTATGTAAGTTGCAGCGCTCTCCTCGACCAGCAAATTGTCCCTCTCGAATGCAGTTCTAGTTTGTTAAACATCGGTTGTCGCGTCAATTATGGAACCGCAGCACCTAATGTGAAACAGGGAGGGCCAAGAGCTTCTGCTTCTTGATAATTTTTAACTCGCTTGGTAATCGGAAAAATATGATTCTGATGGCAAGAACAAATGGTGCTTCATTCAGTTGACAGTTGACAGTTGACAGATGAGGGCGACCTCTACCTATAAGGAAGAGGATTGGGGTAATGAATCGTCTTCTTTTTTTAATTTTTCCCGATCAGGGAGAGGCTTTAAACCAATTTTTTAGGGTCAGAATGAGATTAGGAGTGATGATTGAAAATCACCTTTCCTGACGCACCCTACCCTTGACTGCCAACTGCCAACTATCCACTGCCAACTATCCACTGCCAACTGTCAACTGCCAACTATCAACTGTCAACTCTTCTTACCAAGGACTTCCGATTAGGGTGAAACTGCTCCAGTAGTAAGGATGAGAAAAATCTTGGTTTTGTTGTTTTATATTAGCCGGTAAATTCAATTTGCCCGCTGTTGTCAGTAACTGCTCGTTTTTGATCCGAACTTTACCAGCAATCATCGCCTGTTGAGCAAGTTGCAGAGTTTCTGCCTTAGTTGTCGCTCCTCGCAACTGGTGGTAAAATTCGCTCATCAGCGCCAAAGTGCCTCCGTCGTCAACATACCACAAACTCCCTAACGCAGATTTCGCGCCAGATTTTACCGCTAAACCTCCAAAACCTAACTCTGCTTCCCCATCGCCCAAGGCTGTTCTACAAGCACTTAATACTAATAAGTCTACCTGCGGATTGCGCCAATTTAAACTTTCCATGCGATCGAGCTGCAATTTGGAATTCCACAGTTGAATGTAAGAATTGCTTGGTCTTCCCGGTTTGAAGTCGGCGTGGGTTGCTAGGTGAACTATCCGAAATCCTCTTTTGGCGTGCTCCGAGTTGAGATTATCTATAGTGAAAGTTGAATTGAGGAAAGATGGCCCGTGCCACTCGGTAGAAATCGCCTGCAATTCGATCGGCACACTGAGCAAGGGCTTTTGGTCAACAAATTCTGACCTTCCCATTGCTAGCACTGTGGCATCTCTAACTGCTTTATAATCGCTATTAGTCAAGCTGAAACTGGGAATTAGGCTGAAACTGTATTTTTGAATCAAGAAGCCTTTACCGTCGTGTAAAGCGGCAAACGGCACACTCCTCAATCCCGGATCGACTGACAGCAACAATGTCTGAATTCCTAAGTTTTGTAAGTCTTTTTCTAGGGGTGCGATCGCCCATTTATATAATTGCTGGGCGGCGTGTAGATAACTGGTAGTACCGCGTTTTGCCTGACTGGTGATTTCATTCTGCAACTCTTGAACAACTGGAAAAAGAGCTGTTCTGTTGGCTTCAGGGATGCTGTAGTGAATCGGCCGCCCCACGGGAGGAACTAAAATTAGTTCCAGTCGATCGGCTCGCGAGACTATGTAGATGATACCAGACCGCTTGCCGGTTTGCTGTTCGATATTTCTTAATGTTTGTTGGAATGTCGCAATCATGACTTTTTGATCTGGAAGATTGGCTGTTACTCCCAGGTATTGTCCAAATTCTTGATTCCTTGTTTGTTCGATTCCCCAGATTGTTTCCTGTATGTCGTTACCTTCAAAAAGTCGATCGGGAGGCGGAACATATCCCAGAACTAAATTAGAATTAGGATTGAGTGATGGCGTTGTTTCGTTGGGAGGTGTTGGCTGTTGGCTGGGGGGTAACTTACTGGCGATACTTGAATCCAGTTTTAAAATTTGACCCGCAGCAGCGCCGGGAGTGTCCAGCGGTGGATTTTTGCGACGGCCTTGCAAGTCTTCTGCATCGGGGGTTGAGGGTTGCGGTGCCGGTGTTGCTGCGGGTGTTTCTGGTGTGGCTGGTGTGGCGATGGGTGCGATCGTCCTGGGTGGCAATGCGTTAAAGTCGATCGAAGTTACTGCTACTGACTCCTGCGGCGGTGTCAGCCCAACAATCGGCGGAATTGTTTCCGTTATCTGCGGAATTGTCGGCGGAATTATCGGCGGAATTGTTTCCGTTATCGGCGGAATTGTCGGCGGAATTATCGGCGGAATTGTTTCCGTTATCTGCGGAATTGTCGGCGGAATTATCGGCGGAATTGTTTCCGTTATCTGCGGAATTATCGGCGGAATTAACGGCGGAATTGTTTCCGTTATCTGCGGAATTATCTGCGGAATTGTCGGCGGAATTATCGGCGGAATTGTTTCCGTTATCTGCGGAATTGTCGGCGGAATTATCTGCGGAATTATCTGCGGAATTATCTGCGGAATTATCTGCGGAATTGTGGGAGGAATTGTGGGCGGAGTTGTTTCCGTTGTGGGAGGAATTGTGGGCGGAGTTATGGGAGGAATTGTGGGCGGAGTTGTTTCCGTTGTCGGCGGAGTTGTCGGCGGAGTTATGGGCGGAATTATGGGCGTGGGATCGATCGCGTCGTCAGTCGAAAACACAATATTACCAACACTACTAGAACGCGGAAACGACTGCGATGTAATGCTAGATTGTCCCGTGGTAATTGCACCCGCCGTACCGTTGCTAGCAGCATTTCCAACAACAAACGGTTGAATCGGCGTCCCTCCATCTCCCCCAGCGTGCACAATTGTAATTTGACCACCACCGGCACCGCCAGCAGTAGAAATGCTAGCAAATCCCGTGGGGGAAAGTGGGGTGGAAAAAGTACCAGTAGCGCGGAAAAAATTGCCTGTTATTGCTGTGACATCGCCGCCGGTGCCGCCAGTACCGCCTTGGGCATTGATAAATTCTACTTGAATATCGCCGATCGGATCTAAGAACACATTGCCGCCATTTCCGACTGTACCGCTGGAGTTAATTTTTCCCGCCGTAATTGAATTTAAAGCTTTAACAGTGATGTTCCCGCCGATATTTCCCGCCGTATTCAAATCTCTAGCATTCACTTGTCCCTGCGGGCTCAAAAGCTCGATCGTCCCTCCATTTCCAGCATTTGAAGCAGTGACATTGCCCAATAAATTGATATTTCCAGCACTATTTACTTGCAAGCTTTGCGCGTTAATTGTCGAGTTTGCTGTCACATCGCCAGCATTTTTGATCGCAACATTTGCTAACTGTCGAGTGGCGCCGACGGCTGCGCTGAAAGTGATGCTGCCGCTACCTGAATCCAGATTTAGGCTGCGGGCCGCATCAATACTGTCGATCGCACCTCCAAACGCAATATTCCCGCCACCAGTGCTGAATATCGCGTCTTTCGTCAACGCGATCGCACCGTTAATATTGATATTGCCATTATTAGTAGTAACATTGCCACCCAACTTAGTGCTTGCAGCAGTAATATTAAAACCAGAATTGCTCGTAATATTACCTGTGAATTCCGCTTGCTTTGCGGTAACATTCAAAACAGAAAGTGGTGCTGTTCCGCCGATATTTCCTTGCACCAGCACATTGCCTGTAGCTGCATCTAAGTTTAACAAGTGATTGCCGTCGATCGCACCAACTATCTTAATATCTCCGCCGCCGGTACTGAGATTAATATCGTTTCCGAGTTGGATAGTGCCGTTAAGGGCGATCGCACTTTTATTGGTATTGATGCCAGAATTTAAATTAATTGTGGAAGCGTTGAGGGCAATGCTGCTATTGTCATTTCCCGTCAGAGTGCCATCAAGTGCGATCGTCCCAGTTCCCCCTTGAATAGTTACGGGGTCTAAAAATGTGAGATTATTAGGTATACTAACCTTGGCGGTGCTATCCGATCGCCCGATCGCGATCGAGCTAAACCCATTTTGAATCAAATTAATTTCCGATCCAGTCAAATCTAAAGCGCTAGTATTGTTGTCAGTTCCGCCAACCGCAATATTTTGTCCTGCTGTTGCTGGTTGCAGCGTTAGCGCGCCCGTACCAGAAACATTACCTGAAAAATCAATTTCACCGGCAGTTAAAGTCAGCGGGTTACTACCTGCGGCTAAAGTAGAGCCGAAGGCAATAGTTGCATCTCCCAGTGTAAAAGTTACAGGAGTATTTAATGTCACCGGGCCACTAAAACTAATGTTATCATTAGTTGTGGTGATATTTCCGCTTAGGGCAACGCTTCCCGCGCCATTTTGATTAAATGCACCGTCTAAATTTAGATTATTTAAAATATTGAGATTGCCCGTATTGCTAATTATTAGCGTACCGTTATTCGTGGTAGTCAAAGTTCCTTGCAGATTAATAGTGTCAGCAGAAATTCCAATATTGCCAGCTACGTTAACCGCTGAATTCGCATTGATAGTTTGTCCGCTAATTTGCAACTTGCTTAAAGCATTAGCATTGCCAACTGCACCATTAAATGTAACATTACCCGTACCTCCATTCACAGTCAATTCGCTACTGCCGTTAACTGTATCATTAAAAGTAATATCTTTACCTGCGAGAATCGGATTATTGGCAACAGTGACAGCATCTCCATAAGTTTGAATTCCCGTAGTTGTCACATTACTATTCAGTTGAGTTGTACCGCCAGCGTTAGTGGTGATGCTAGCAGAATTGACGGCATTAAATGCGGTTGTAGCTGTACTATTAACGGTAATATTTCCTAATGGCGTGGTATTGCCAACTGCACCATTGAATGTAACATTACCGCTCACCGCGTTCGCCGTCAAATCGCTGGTGCCGTCCACAGTATTATTGAAAGTAATGCCGCTACCTGTGAGAATCGGATTATTGGCAACAGTGACAACCTCTCCGTAGGTTTGACTGCCGGTTGTAGTGACATTTCCCTTCACTTGAGTTGTGCCGCCAGCATCTGTCGTTAAACTCGCGGCATTGACTGTTTGATTAAATGCGGTGGTTCCTGTAGAGTTAGCGGTAATATTTCCTAATGCTGTGGTATTGCCAACTGCACCATTGAATGTAACATTACCGCTCAGTGCCTTCGCAGTCAAATCGCTGGTACCATCAACAGTATTATTGAATGTAATGCTGTCGCCTGAAAGAATCAGATTATTGGCAATTGTAACTGCATCTCCATAAGTTTGACTGCCAGTTGTAGTGACATTTCCCTTGACTTGAGTTGTGCCGCCAACATCTGTAGTCAAACTAGCGGCATTGACTGTTTGATTAAATGCGGTGGTTCCTGTAGAGTTAGCGGTAATATTTCCTAATGCTGTGGTATTACCAACTGCACCATTGAATGTAACATTACCAGTAGTCCCATCCACAGTCAAATCGCTGCTGCCGTCAACAGTATCGTTGAAAGTAACACCGCTGCCTGCGAGAATGGGATTATTGGCAACAGTGACAGCATCTCCGTAGGTTTGACTGCCGGTGGTAGTGACATTGCCATTAAGTGTAGTTGTGCCGCCAGCATTGGTAGTGAAACTGGTAGCCGTGACAGCATTAAATGTAGCTGTACCAGCACTATTGACGGTGATATTTCCTAATGGTGTAGTATTGCCGATCGCCGATTTAACTGAAAAGTTAACTGTACCTGTTTCTAAAGTGAGATTGCCGCTGCCATCAATGTTATTGTTAAACAGAATATTGCCACTTGCTGAATTGCCATTGCTGACTAAGACATTATTTCCAACTAAGGTATTGCCGTTAATTGTGATATTTTGAGATTGAGTGGTAATATTGCCCTTCAGGTTATTAGTTGTAGCGTTGAGAGTAATCGAAGCATTATCTGTTCCCGAAATCGATTGATTCGGATTGACAAAAATTGTGCCTTGAGTATTGAAAGTCACTGGATCTTTGAAAGATACTGGCAAATTGTCTACAGTGATATTGCCTGTAGTAGTGTTCCCTCCGAACACGATCGCACTAAATCCATCACTCAAGGCCGATAAAAACGGTGCTCCTAAATCCATCGCCTGCGGATCGTCAGCAAGTCCAGCCTGGAAGCGAATTCCGACATTTGGCGAAAACGGCACAATTGACAAATTACCTTTACCCTGTACAGAATCTGGGCCTCCAGAAAAGCCAATCTCATTGCCACTAATGCTAATATTTCCAGTACCTGGCAATCCCTTAGCATCAATGATATTTAGCCCAACTTGATTGGGAGTTGCGATCGCGATATCTCCGGCGGTACCCGAACTAGAACTAGAGTTCCAAACTACTCCGACATCTGCTACAATGTTGCCAGTTTTCCCTGTGAGGGTGATTTTTCCGCCATCGCCAGCAGTCGAACTTGAGTTAAGATTACCAGGAGTAATATTGTTAGCACTGAGTGTAATCGGGCCGCCATTTCCGGTAGTAGAACTTGTATCGATCGCCCCTGGAAGAGGATGAATAATATTACCGTTATTGCTCGTAAGGGCGATCGCCCGTCCGGGATTCGTAATATCGCCCGTGGAAATATCGCCAGTTGTGGTGATACTTATAGCGCCTGTGCTGGTAATATTGGCATTTGCATCTACTGCAAGTGCAGCCAAGGGATTAGTGCCACCTACAGGCCCATTAAAATTTACAGTGCCAGTAGTAATGTTTAATTGATTGTTGCCGTAAATAGTGCCATCAACAGTCCCGCCAAAGGTAATCTTTCCACTTTTCGCGGTTCCTGAAGTTGTGATGGTAGTAATGGGTTGAGTGAGGATGGCGTTTGTTGGGAAACTTATATTGCCACCAATTCCAGTTTGAGCAAAGGCATTAATATCACCACTAAGGGTAATATTGCTCGTACCCGGATTAAAAGTAATTGTTCCTGCATTACTGCTGCTAGAAGTTGAATTTGTACTGGAATCGATCGCACCTGTAGTAATCCCATTTGGACCAGTCAAGGAAATTGCTCCTCCATTTCCTGACTGAGAAGAGGAATCCAGTAAGCCCTTAGAGGTGTCAATCGTGCCTGTTCCTCCTGTAACAGAGAGGGCAATATTCCCTCCCGTACCTGCACCTGATGAAGCGGAATTTATACTAGCACTAATGTTACCACCAGTAGTTGAGACGGCGATCGCGCCTCCATTTCCTGACTGAGAAGCGGAATTCAGATCGGCAGTAATGTTACCACCAGCAGTGGAAAGTGCGATCGCGCCTCCATTTCCTGACTGAGAATCAGAATTCAGAAAGCCATTAGAGGTGTCAATCGCGCCTGTTCCTCCGGTGACAGAGAGGGTGATATTTCCTCCCGTACCTGCACCAGAGGAACCGGAACCTACAATACCAGTAGTAATGTTACCACCAGCAGTGGAAAGGGCGATCGCACCCGCATTTCCTGATTGGGAAATGGAATAAAGACTTCCAGCAGTCGTGTCGATCGCGCCTGTTCCTCCGGTGACAGAGAGCGTGATATTTCCTCCCAGTTGACCATCTGAATTCAGAGAACCAGTAGTAATGTTACCACCAGCGGTTGAGAGGGCGATCGCGCCGGCAGTTCCTAATGGAAATGCAGAGGAATCCACAGATCCAGCAGTCGTGTCGATCGCACCTGTTCCCGCAGTAACAAAAAGGGTGATGTCCCCTGCCGAACCTGCACTCGAATTGGAAAGAAGGCCGCCAGTAGTAATGTTACCACCAGCCGTTGAAAGGGCGATCGCGCCTCCATTTCCTGACTGAGAAGCAGAATTCAGAAAGCCATTAGAGGTGTCAATCGCGCCTGTTCCTCCGGTAGAGAGGGCGATCTTCCCTCCCGTACCTGCAGTACCTGATGAAGAGGAATTTAGATTACCAGTAGTAATGTTACCACCAGCGGTTGAGAGGGCGATCGTTCCCCCATTTCCTGAATTGTTGGAAAAGGAATTCACAAATCCCTTAGAGGTGTCAATCGCGCCTGTTCCTGCAGTAACAGTGAAGCTGATATTCCCTCCCGTACTACCTGATGAAACACCTGTTGCCAAAGAATTCACTTTGCCAGTGGTAATGCTACCGCCAGTCGTTGAGAGAGCGATCGCTCCCCCACTTGTTCCAGTAGCACCTAGAGTGCCCTGAGATGTGTCAATCTTGCCTGTTCCTCCTGTAGAGAGGGTAATGTTTCCTCCCGTATTGATACCTGCTGAAGTGGAATTCAAATTGCTAGTGGTAATGTCACCCCCAGTCGTTGAAAGGGCGATCGCTCCCCCTTTTCCTGGAGCGGCTGTAGTGGTAAAAGAATCGAGAGGGCCAGCAGAGGTGTTGATGGCACCATTTCCTGCGGTAACTTTAAGGGTGATATTCCCTCCCGCAATCCCTGGGTTGGAGGAAGAAGAATCCATAGAGCCAGTGGTAATGTTACCACCAGCAGTGGAGAGGGCGATCGCTCCCCCACTTGACATGAGAATGCCATTAGAGGTGTCAATCACGCCTGTTCCTCCAGTAGTGAGGGTAATGCTTCCCCCCTTAGTCCCTGCACTTGTGGAATCCATAGAGCCAGTGGTAATGTTACCGGCAGTAGTGGAGAGGGCGATCGCGCCTCCATTTCCTGAAAAGTTAGAGGAATTCAGAGTGCCTGCAGAGGTATTGATATTATTGGTACTGGCGAGGGTAATATTTCCGCCGGTAGTAGTAAGGTTGGCATTGACTGCTATTGCATTACTAGCATTTAATGCGATCGCACCATTTCCATTATTAGTAATAGGTTGATTAACCGTAATATTATTATTCGCTTGCAGCGTCAGAGAATTACTATTATTCCAAGCAACGGGAGCACTTACTGTAATATCGCCTGCACTTGCAGCAACCGACGTAGTAGAAATAGTGACATTGCTTAAACCCAGTTGCGTTTGCAGCGTCCCGTTATTGATTGTAGAAGTAGCCCCAACCGGAGCAAATACACCTACGGCGAATGTACCGCCTGCATCCGCGCCGGTGCTAATCGTAATATCAGTCGGATCTAATAATAATGTGCCAGCAATGCCCAAGGGCGATCGCAAATCCACTAATCCTTGAAAATCCAGCGATTGCTTTCCCGACACCTCCACAAAGCCGCCATTCCCCGAAAATAAGCCACCTCTCGCCGTAATATTTCCATTAAAGCGAGTAGTTTCATCAGCCCAAACAATCACTCGCCCGCCATTCCCATTACTAATAGCATCAGCATTAATTGTCGAGTCTGCGCTAACAAAAGTCCGCAAAGCATTCGGCACAGTCCCCAAACCGCGATAATCTCCACCAATCAGTACATTACCGCCACCGTTAATCCCAGAAGCATCGATATTACCTGCAATAACACCTACTTTTTCGCCTAAGATGTTAACGTTGCCGCCAGTGTTGCCAGAGACGTTGAGAGTCCCGGAGGCGATCGCAGTTCCCGCAGTTACCGGCACAGCAACATTCCCCGTCAACACAACTTCGCCATTAGCATTTACCGTCAAACCAGTTGCCTGTACCGCACCTTTTCCTGTCAGCAACTCCGGCAAAGATAACACAGGCTGCGTCCAATTGTTCGGCAGCGAGCTTTGAGTTATTGTCGGCTGAATATCTAAACTCAATAAATTTCCAGCTTGACTAATCCGCACCAAATTTTGACCCGGTACAGCGCCGATCAGAATATTTCCCCCCGGCGCAGTTAGCTGACCGGTATTAACAACCGTACCAGCAAGCAAAGTTAAATTTTGACCTGGTGTCACCGTCAAATTGCCTGCATTAACAATGCTTCCCCCTGGCAAAGTTGTAAACGCAAAACTATTCGGCATCCCGATTAAAGTTGCCCAGTTGTTATTGCCGATCGCACTAAACCACTGATTGTTCCCAAAACCAATCCCTGTAGCCGTAGTAGCATTAAAAGATCCCGGCACGTTGAGGCTGGCATTTAGCCCGAAAATCATGCCGGCAGGATTCATCAAAAATAAATTGGAATTGCCGCCCGTAACTTGAATTAAGCCATTGATTAAAGAAGGATTTCCCCCAGTAATCCGCCCCAGAATATTTTGAATATTGGGATTAGTCAAAAAGTTAGCCGTTTGACCTTCGCTAAGACCAAACTGAGTAAAACTGTGAAAAAGATTAGCCTTATCTCCGCTCAAAGACCCCCCGGAAATGTCGTAGCGGTTGCCGTTGGGAGTCACAACTGTGTTAGTGCCGTCCGGTGCCGGGGCGATGGGTTGCGCGTTTGCCGAACCCGCCGCTGCACTGAGCCAGCCAACTATGAATAACCATCCGAGCAAAGGTAGTCTGTTGGCTGTCATTGTGTTTAAAAATTGTGCTTAAAGTGCGATCGTATTTATCTATCCTATTTTTACTGCTAAAAACTCCTCATGTCAATAGAATAGCAAGATTTTTTATTCTCTAATAGTTGGAAAAGGAAAAAATGTATGTATTTAATTACTAGGATTTACGTAGAAACAGTTTTTTACTAACACTCAGCAAGCGGCAATAAAACTGGGTTTATTGTTTCCACTTTCACTACTTCTCTGATACCCCACAAAAACGGATACCGTGTCACGTACTCCTGTCGTGGAAAAATCAAAATTTTAGACTCAAGTTCAAACTCCCAGATTCATCTGCCCTTGTAAATCTCAAATCTCAAATCGACTCACGCCATTACCTTAAAAAGCCGGATTGATGCGTTCGGGACTGCTGGTAAAAATACGAGGCGGAATCCGAAGGTTAGGAGTAAAAAATCACTCAGTATATTAGTCAAAAATACGCAAATATCGATCGCCTATAGCCGCCACTTGCTGAGAGCACCGAAAAACACGCTCAAATCCCTACTCGCAGTCGCCACTTCACTCTTCTGCACACCCGCTAACAGCTTGCAGCCCGCTTCGATCGCTGGTCGAACAGCCGAGTTTTTCTCGTAAACTTTATATTTTTTTGATTAACTTTACCATAACTTTATAAAGCTTGAGTAAAATTTTTATGTATTTTTGATGAAAGCTAATATTTGCAAGTGTTGCAGTCAGGTTGAGACCGTTACCGACACGAACAAATGTAGTAGGTTGGAAGTCTAGGCAGGGTGAAAATCTTGCTGTTACAGATTAAAGTGTGGCACTCTGGTGTCAGTGAAAACTCTTAGAAGAAGCACTCATTTACTCAAAAACACACCTAAGTGATATCAATCTGTAGATTCACTGGTGTGGAGTCTCTTCTGTAGGTTTGAGCATCGTCCTAAATATCGCATAAGAGGCGATCGTCTATTCCCGTCACGGGAAAAGTGCGTTTCCCGCCTTACTACCTAACAACATTGGAGGAATCAGGGTTATGACCACCTTAACGCTAGTCAAAAAAACATCTTTTACCGTTGCCAGCTTGGCAACCACAATCTTGCTCAGCATCTGCACGCCCGTGCAAGCTTTCATGTTTGGCACAAAGGGCATCCAATTCGATGAAGATACAAGCATAAACTTTACCTTCGACGAATCACACGGCAGTTACCAGTCCAGCTTGTGGGTAGCCCAAGCTCTGTCGGGAAGCAATGGCTACAGCAACATCACCCAACTGTTTTACGAGTTCAAACCCTCGGATAACGGGAGCGCTGATCAATCGAAAGGAACCTTCGGCAACTCAGTCAGCTCGAACAACGGCTCCATAACCCAAACCGTCACTTTTTTGAAAGATCAAACTTATGCCCTGCTGCTGTGGAGCGACAGTGGCACCGGCAAACAATTCGAGCAGTACGTCTCCTCAAGCACCTTCATGAACAGCCCCGACTGGTTTGCCGCCAACACCCAGTTTCGGAGAGATGACTGTTTGGTGACGGGCTGTCAGCAAGCGGTATTTGGCGACTTTAAGCTCGACTACAACTCCAGCGACTCATTTACCAACATCAACGGCGGTAAAGGCCCAGAGCAATATTCATTGCTGACAGTGGCCCAACTGGCTCAGGGCACAAAAATCTCCTTCGACGATGCCGCAGGAAAAAAGGACGCTGACTTTGAAAACTTCATCATTTCAGCCGAGTTGGCCCCCGAGCCTGTGACAGTGTTCGGCACTATGCTGGGGATCGGGGCTTTGGCTGCCGCTCGCGGGAAAAAAAAGCGACAGCAGCAACCAGAAAAATGACTCTTAAGCATCCCCATACAAATCTAAATAGTGCGTCTGTTCAGTGGTACTGTGAGAAATAGCATTTCTAAATGTTAAGACTTTTTCCACCACGGGAAAAATAGAATCCTAACAAAGGCACTATTCATGGTATCCACCGCAACAAAAACGAACGTAGGCTACATCACCCAAATTATTGGGCCGGTTGTAGACGTAAAATTCCCAGGTGGCAAACTGCCCCAAATCTATAACGCTATTACGATCGCCGGCAAAAACGAAGCAGGTCAAGACATTTCTGTTACCTGCGAAGTTCAGCAACTGCTCGGAGACAGCCAAGTGCGTGCAGTTTCCATGAGTACAACCGACGGCTTAATGCGCGGTATGGAAGTAGTAGATACCGGGAAAGCGATCCAAGTTCCCGTCGGCATCCCGACTCTCGGCCGTATTTTTAACGTCATCGGCGAACCCGTAGACAACCTCGGCCCGGTCGATACTTCCGAAAGTATGCCCATCCACCGCCAGCCGCCGGCTTTCACCGAACTAGAAACCAAGCCTTCGGTGTTTGAAACAGGGATCAAGGTCATCGACCTCCTGGCTCCCTACCGTCGCGGTGGCAAAATCGGTTTGTTCGGCGGCGCAGGCGTCGGCAAAACCGTGATTATGATGGAACTCGTCAACAACATCGCTAAGGCTCACGGCGGCGTGTCCGTGTTTGGTGGTGTGGGCGAGCGCACCCGTGAAGGTAATGACCTTTACAAGGAAATGATCGAGTCTGGGGTTATTGACGAAAAAGACCGCAGCAAGTCGAAAATTGCCCTAGTATACGGTCAAATGAACGAGCCTCCCGGTGCTCGGATGCGCGTGGGTCTGTCGGCTCTAGCGATGGCCGAATACTTCCGCGATGTCAGCAAGCAAGACGTGCTGTTGTTCATTGACAATATCTTCCGGTTCGTGCAAGCGGGCTCTGAGGTATCGGCTCTGTTGGGTCGGATGCCTTCGGCTGTGGGATATCAGCCGACTCTCGGTACAGACATGGGCGATTTGCAAGAACGGATTACTTCGACTACCGAAGGTTCGATTACTTCGGTTCAAGCTGTGTACGTACCTGCGGATGACTTCACTGATCCAGCGCCGGCTACAACTTTTGCTCACTTGGACGCTACAACTTTGTTGTCTCGCGGTTTGGCTGCGAAGGGTATTTATCCGGCTGTTGATCCCCTGGAGTCTACCTCCACAATGTTGCAAGTTAGCATTGTAGGCGAAGAACACTATGGTGTTGCGCGTCAGGTGCAGTCTATTTTGCAACGCTACAAGGAATTGCAAGATATTATTGCGATTTTGGGTTTGGATGAGCTGTCGGAAGATGACCGCTTGACTGTTTCTCGTGCTCGCAAAATTGAACGTTTCTTGTCTCAACCGTTCTTTGTGGCGGAAGTGTTCACCGGTTCGCCTGGTAAGTATGTCAAGCTGGCTGATACCATTAAGGGCTTCCAAATGATTTTGGGTGGCGAACTTGATGAGTTACCAGAACAAGCTTTCTATTTGGTTGGCGATATCAATGAGGCGATCGCCAAAGCTGAAAAAATGAAGGCTGACGCTAAGTAATTTTAGTCATTAGTCATTGGTCATTAGTCATTAGTCATTGGTCATTAGTCATTAGTCATTAGTTATTAGTTAACAATTAACAGTTAATGAGTGATAACTGCTGACTGCTGACTGCTGACTAATGACTGATGACTGCTGACTGATGACTGCTGACTAATGACTGCTGACTGCTGACTGCTGACTAATGACTAAGGAAAATTTATGACATTAACTGTGCGCGTAGTTGCCCCAGACAAAACTGTTTGGGATTCTAATGCTGAAGAAGTAATTCTGCCGAGCACCACAGGCCAATTGGGTATCTTGAGTGGTCACGCTCCGATGTTGACTGCTTTGGATACCGGAGTAATGCGCGTCCGTCCTGGTAAGGAATGGGTGTCTATTGCTCTGATGGGCGGCTTTGCAGAAATCCAAGAAAACAAAGTTACTATTCTTGTCAACGGCGCTGAAAAAGGCGAAACGATTGATAAAGAAGCTGCTCGTGCTGCTTACACCGAAGCAGAAGCTCGTTTGGACAAGTCTGCTAGCGGCACTTTGCAAGAGCAAATTCAAGCTAAGCAAGCAATTAAACGCGCGAGAGCTCGTTTCCAAGCTGCCGGCGGTACGCTTTAGATAGGACGGTAGGGACAGGGTACTTTTGTATCTCTGGTTTGTATCAAGCGTCTCGATCCCCCCTAGCCCCCTTAAGAAGGGGGGGACAAGAGCATTCTCAAAGTCCCCCTTTTTAAGGGGGATTTAGGGGGATTTGGTCTGGGCGGTAAACGACAGATACAAAAGGTTTTAGTTGACCCTATGAACAATGTTGTGTCCCTACTTTTTTTGCTAAACTCCGGCCTCGGATAATAGAAATTGCATTGTTTCCCAAGATAACCCCTGCTGAAGATAGCGGGGGTTATTTGGATTGTAGGGGCTCTCCAGCCGATCGACACTCACAATCTTTGCTCCCTCCGGCAAAACTGGAACCTCTGGATCAAAAGCAGTCGATCGCACCAGGGAGCTAGAAAACCCTTTAAAAATAGCAATTTCGTCGAATTCGCCGTCAATTTGGGCCTTGACGATTAACACTTCGTGCGATCGGGCGATCGTGTATTGTTCCAAACGGCGAGCAATAGAGTCAGCCATAGCAAATCTCACCTTCCTGAAATCTGCTATAATATAGCTTAATTTTGTGGCTAATTTCAGGGACAGCCAGCAGAAATTTTATATTTAATTCTACCTTTTTTAACAGCCGGAAGTAAGCCAACATAATATAAGTCCTATCAAAAACATCTGGAATATATTACTCCTGCAAAACCTACTTAACGATATTTTATGAGCCACAGAAAGACTAGGTTTCAATTATCGTTTTCCTTTCAAAATATTAGACAGCGTTTGGCTTGGAGATATTCGCTGTTATTTATACTATTTCTTTGCTTGAGTTTAACTGTAGCAAGTTGCAACTCCGATCTAATAAATAGCTTTACAGCAAAAGAACAAAACTCATCCTCAAACTTAACAAAAATAGTAAAAATCGGCCATCAGCCTTTCGGAACGTTTTTTTATCTCAAAGCTAAAGGCTCTTTGGAAGCGCGTTTAGCGAAAATGGGGTGGTATGTAGAATGGACGGAATTTGTCGCAGGGCCGCCAATTTTAAAAGCAATAGGGCAAGGAAAAATCGATCTGGGTTACACAGGAGTTGCGCCGCCAATTTTTGCCCAATCTGAGGGCATACCTTTTGTTTATATTGCTAATGATTCAGCTTTACCTGGAAGCATTGGTATCATAGTTCCTCAAAATTCTCCTATTCGGACTCTGGCAGATCTCAAAGGCAAGAAAATAGCAGCAACTCGGAAAACAGCAGGTCACTATTTGTTAATTCGGGCGTTAACTCAAGGCGGCTTGCAGTTAAAAGATGCCGAATTAGTCGATTTGCCTCCGCTCAAAGCTCAGGAAGCATTTCTCAGAGGCGAGGTTGATGCTTGGGCGGTTTGGCAGCCATTTTTAGCTAAGTTACAGGAAACTATACCTGCTCATTTCTTGACTGATAGCGAGGGGCTGATCAATGACAGAAACTTCTATTTGGCAAGTCACTCTTTTGCTAGGGACTTTTCCGATATTGTTAAAACAGTGATGGGAGAAACCCGACAGATGGCTAATTGGATAACTAAGAATCCCGATCGAGCAGTAGAATTCATCACCGCTCGAACCGGAATGAAAAAAACAACAGCTATAGTATTAACTAAAAGCCGCAGTTACGATTTACTACCTATTCAAGACAGGGCAGTTGAAGAACAGCAACGTATTTCTGAAATTTTCTTCAGGTTGGGACTCCTTCCGGATAGAATTTGGATTGAAGATCTGATCTGGAAACAAAAATTAGATTTATAGAAGAAGTCAGTAGTCAGTAGTCAGTAGTCATTAGTCAGTAGTCATTAGTCATTAGTCATTAGTCATCAGGAAGAAGGAAGAAGGAAGAAGGAAGAAGGAAGAAGGAAGAAGGAAGAAGGAAAGCTTTAGCTATCGTCGCGAGAGAAGTCAGGATTAATCGACCGCATGGGGACTGGGGCTATTAAGAACTTCCTAACTGTTTGGCGGTTGCTATATAAAACCAGAAGTTAGGCAAAGGTAACGATAAATCAACGGTGGCGATTGTGCTAGCCGGAAAAATGCAATTGGGTGTATCCTAGAGACAGAGTTCAAACTGTTAAGTGGCAGAATAAAATTAAAATGTCCTCAATTGCCAATCAACTGCGTTACGGTTTTGTCTCGATTGTTGTGGCAAGCGTATTGATAGCAGGGAGTACGTTAGCTTACCTCAGCTTTCGGGGACAAATAGAACAGACAAAACAGCTTCAGTACGAGCGATCGCAAGCTGCTGCCGCCCAAATTAGCGCTTATCTGGATAACTTGCAGCGCCAACTCAATTACTTGTCAGAATTGCGCGGCTTAACAGAATTTAATAGTGAAACTCAGCGCAGCATTCTTGAAGGATTGATCAGCAGCAACAGCGCCTACGAAGTGGTAGGAATTTTTGACAGTAAAGGTCAAATCGTACAGGCGATGTCGCCTTACGAACCCTTCTCTACATCTAGCTTAAATTTAGCAGGTATTTCGGGAGATGCACCTATATTTTGGGAGACGTTTCGACAGGCTCAAAATTATGTGAGTTCAGTAGATGTCGATATGAAGACAACGGTTAATGTTGTCAATTTAGCCGTGCCTATTCGCGACAGTAAAAATCAAATTTCTGGAGTATTATTTGCCAGAGTTAGTCTCAATTTTTTAATTCAAATTGCAGCCAGATCGCAAGTTGGGAAAACTGGATACAGCTATGTTATCGACCATCGATCCGTGCTGATTTCGCAAACAGGAAACAAGATTAATCCATATTTACTCCCAGATTTGAAAGGGCGATCGTTTGTAGGAGAGTTATCCAAATTAGCTTTAGCTTCGGGGAGGGAATCTCCGCTGGTTTATCGAGGTTGGCGCGGGGAGGAAGTCATGGGTACGGGTGCGATCGTCCGTCGGGTACAGTGGATGGTGGTTGTAGAGCTACCGACAGCCGAAGCTTACGCTCCCGTGCGATCGCTCATCTACGTCATGGGTGCAGTTACCACCGCCAGCGCCCTCGCCGCCGTGGGCTTGGGAGTCGCTTTTGCGCGATCGATCACAAATCCTTTGAAATCCCTAACATCCGCAGCTACTGAAATGAGTAGCGGAATATTGGAAACTCGGGTAAATATTGCCGCATCTAACGAACTAGGAAAATTAGCTGATGCTTTCAACAGTATGGCCGGTCAATTGGAAGTATCTTTCACAAAATTAGAGGATCAAAATGCCCAATTGCAGCGACTTGACAAACTCAAAGACGAATTTTTAGCCAATACTTCTCACGAACTCCGCACCCCGCTTAATGGCATTATTGGTTTAACAGAATCTTTGATAGACGGTGCTACAGGACAATTGCCAGCACCGACTATTTCTAATCTAAAAATCATTGCATCTAGTGGCAGAAGACTCTCCAATCTCATCAACGACATTCTTGATTTCTCGAAGCTGAGACACAAAAATATTGAACTGCAAATCAAGCCAGTCGGCATCCGAGAAATTGTCGATATCGTAGTAACTCTTTCTCAACCTCTAATTGGTGCCAAAAACTTGCAGTTGATTAATTCAGTCACTCGCGAGATTCCCCTGGTAGATGCCGATGAAAATCGGGTGCAACAAATTCTTTATAACTTAATCGGAAATGCCATTAAATTTACCGACACTGGTACTGTAGAAATTTCGGCAAATGCGATCAGCTTGAATTCGCCCCAGTTGCTTGATCAAGAAATTTCAGTAACCAGCCAAATTCAATCTTTAATTGTCAGGTCAAAACTGCAAATTACGGTATCCGATACCGGGATTGGCATTGCTGAAGATAAATTAGAACGAATTTTTGAATCTTTTGAACAAGCAGACGGTTCTACTGCTAGAGAATACGGAGGAACCGGTTTAGGTTTGGCTGTTACAAAGCAGTTAGTCGAGCTGCATGGCGGCGAAATTCAAGTATTTTCAAAACTCGGTGTTGGTTCGCAGTTTACCTTTAGTTTGCCAATTTCTCAAAATCAGTATGTCGAACACAATCAGTTACCACTAACGGCTCAACAGTTGTTAGCTTCAAGAACAGATGAGCGCAATTTCATAACCGCTCAAACTGCGACACCAACTTTTAATAATAACAGTTCGATGAATTTACAAGAAAGCCCAGAAAACAATAAGGTGAAAATCTTGATTGTCGATGACGAACCTGTCAATATTCAGGTATTAATTAATAATTTAGTTCTCGAAAATTATACGATTGCTGAAGCTAGCAGCGGTAGAGAAGCTTTAGCTCTTCTCGACAGAGGCTACAAGCCAGATCTAATCTTGCTAGATATCATGATGCCACGGATGACTGGTTACGAAGTTTGCGATAAAGTCCGGGAAAAATTCACAGCCAGCGAATTACCAATCGTGATGCTAACCGCCAAAAATCAAGTCTCTGACTTAGTGCAAGGTTTCAATGCAGGAGCCAATGATTTTTTAACTAAACCGTTTCTTAAAAATGAATTGTTAGCCAGAATCAAAACTCACATCCGTCTGACAAAAATTAATGCAGCCTATGGTAGATTTGTTCCTCACGACTTTCTGCGATTTTTGGGACACGAAAGTATCATTGATGTCCAATTAGGCGATCAAATTCAGAAAGAAATGACAGTTTTATTTTCGGATATTCGCTCCTTTACGACTATCTCCGAAGCGATGACTCCTCAAGAAAATTTTAATTTTCTCAACAGCTACCTCCGACGAGTGAGTCCGGTAATTCGCGCTCACCAAGGTTTCATTGATAAATATATTGGGGATGCGATTATGGCACTATTTCCTGAGTCGGCAGATGATGCTGTGCGCGCGGCGGTGGAAATGCAAAAACAAGTTATTCTTTACAACCTGCACCGACAACTAAGCAATTATGCACCGATTACGATTGGCATTGGTTTGCACGCGGGCACTTTAATGTTGGGTACGATTGGCGAGCAAGAACGGATGGAGAGTACCGTGATTGCTGATGCGGTGAATCTCGCTTCTCGTTTGGAAGGATTGACTAAGGTTTATGGATCGGGAATTCTGGTAACAGATTCAATTTTAGAGCGTTTGGGCGATCGATCGCAATATCTGTGCCGATTTGTCGATCGAGTCACAGTAAAAGGGAAAACATCTGCCGTGTCTGTGTTTGAAATTTATGATGCAGAAACCGAACAAAGCATTCAGCTAAAACAGGAAACTGCTGCTGCATTTCAAAAAGCTCTAGAGCTTTATGTCGAGCAAAATTTTCCTAAAGCGCAAAAAATATTCAAGAATATTTGCGAAACAAATCCTCAAGATAAGTTGGCAGCAATCTACTATCAGCGCTGTCTGAAGCATCAAATGTATGGAGTACCAGAAGGATGGTCGGGGATAGAATGTTTACAGGAAAAGTAGTAAAACTAGCATCAATCTGAAGTCAGAAATTTTCAGGTATTTATCTAATTTTTCGGCTCTGACATCAGTCATAATATATTCAGACCGAAGCCTGAAAGCCGCAAATTGGGGATTTTCTCGAAAATTTAATGTAGAGTTAGCTGATTTTGACTTCACAATCGAATATAATGGGGGAAGCTATCCGAAAAAGAACCTGGTTTTTCTAAGAAATCTCAGGTTGGACAGCGATTCAGGAAGCAACCCAATACTTCTCGGTTAAGGTCTAAGCGGTACTGAGAATAGAAAAATGAAGCTCCTGGCGCTGAGTACCAGTACCTC
>NZ_JAUBVX010000076.1:0-26637 GCF_036706065.1 Microcoleus sp. A2-C3
ACAAACGAACATAAATTTGATTTCCCAAAAATCCATCAGTACACCTATACATAGAAAATGATTTAGGATTGCTATATGCTAACGATGTCGGAGATTTGCAGTTTAAAAATTGAAAGGATTAAATCTTAATTTTTTAAATTGTTGAGAAACCTGGTTTCTTGGTGTTGTGTTTTTTTAGGTAAAGTGGCTGATTAAAAATTAAAGTGCGCTAAACCGTACCTCCAAGTTGGCGGTATTCTACACACGAGTGCAACGTTGGTAGATAAAATGTAAAGGAACTGAGGCAAAAACAACCAATAGTTAAGCAAAATTTATCTGTGATGCCACCAAATACTGCGATCGCAATCGGGTTGTGTAGGCGGCAAGATCCCATGAAACAACTATAGAATGTCGATCGACATAATTGCTTAATTTAGTGCTTTCAGGGAGAGTCCCGAAATGAATCAAATTAAAACTGCTGCTTTGTTAGGCTTGTTAAGTGCGCTGTTAATTACCGTTAGCTATTGGGTAATCGGCGGTTCGGGCGGTGCAATTATCGGCATTGGTTTGGCCGCCGCTATGAACTTAGGTTCGTGGTTTTACTCGGATAAAATCGCTTTGGCGGCTTACGGGGCTGTGCCGGTAACTGCTAGCCAAGCGCCGGGACTTTATACAATGGTGGAAAGACTGGCCCAGCGCGCTAATTTACCTATGCCGGGAGTTTACATGATTCCTACTCAGTCTGCTAACGCTTTTGCTACCGGGCGCGATCCCGAACACGCGGCGGTTGCAGTGACTGAAGGGATTATGAATATGCTGTCAGAGGATGAACTCGAAGGAGTTATCGCCCACGAACTTACTCACATTAACAACCGCGACACGCTGACGCAAGCGGTGGCGGCGACTGTGGCGGGGGCGATTTCGTTGTTGGCGCAAATGGCGAGTTACAGTAGGTGGTTTGGTGGCCGGGACGATCGCAACAGCCCGAATCCTTTAGGGTTACTGCTGACGATTATCCTCGCACCGGTGGCTGCTTCGGTGATTCAGCTAGCCATTTCGCGCACGCGGGAGTTTTCGGCGGATGCGGGGGCTGCACGGTTAACGGGCAATCCAAGGGCTTTGGCGAGGGCTTTGCAGCGGTTGGAAAGTGGGGCGCGCCAAATGCCTCTAGATGGTAATCCGGCTTTTGCACCGCTGTTGATTGTGAATTCGTTTAGTGGTGATTGGTTTAGAAGCTTGTTTTCGACTCATCCAACTACGGAATCGCGGATTGAAAATTTGATGAAGCTGGAACAAGAATTGCCTGGTTCTTATTAAGTGTTAGAATAAGTTTTGGCGCTACACATCGCAATTTTTAAAAGCCAGTATGGGTTCTGGTGTTACGGGTACAAAGTCTTAAATGCCAGAATGAATTCTGGCGCTACATATACAAAGTCTGCGTTTGCGGACTAAGAAAGGAGATAATTGATATGACAGATCCAAATGTGACCGAAGTAACAATCGTAGAGGCTACTCCCGAAACGACGGCGATCGTCAAAAAGGAGATGCCCGATGCGACACCGGAGACGATCGCCGAAACTGCTGCGTTATTTGATGCAATTAAAAAACGCGCTGCGGCTGAAGTCCAAGCAGCGGGAGAACTTACCCGCGAAGCTTATTTGAAAGCCCTCCAACAGGCTTCGGGTGCGATCGAACAAAATAAGTCGATCGCCAAAGAGAGAATGACTGAGGCTGTCAGCCTACTCAAAAAGGAATCTGAGAAAAATTGGCTGGTGGTTGATGCGATTAAAACGCGGGCTCAGGCGCAGGTGCAAGATGCCGGCGAAGTCAGTCGCGAGGCTTATTTGAAAGCGGTGCGACAAGCGCGAGAAGCGGTGGAACAAAATAAATTGATCGAACGCGATCGCATTGATCAAGCTGTTGATCACATTCAGAAGGAGACGGAAAAGAATTGGCACGTTGTGGTTGGGGAAATTGAGTCGATTGGTGTTCGATTGAAGGAGACGGCTAAGTCGGCTTGGAGTTCGCTAACGGCGTTTTTTGACAAGTCCGATCGCGACGATTCCGAGAAGTAAGATCAAGCAGGGAAAGTTAATTTAACCATATTGTCTGTTGCAAGCCCTAACTAGGACGGGCTCTCCGGCCCATCCCACAAAAAACATTTTTTCTTGTGGAACGGGCCGGAGAGCCCGTTCCAAAATTTGATTAAAAGGACTTTTGCAATCTTGTCTATTGTCTCTTGTTGGTGCGTCGCTCGATCGATATTTCGTCTGTTTTGGATACGATCGATCGCGACACACCATACTAATCTTGCTGTCAACTGTCAATGGAAAGGTAGCCGCTGCTTGATTTTTGGTAGGATTTTCTTGAGTTGCGCGATCGCCCATACCGACATCCACACACCCAATCCTGCACCGAGGCTAATCAGCAGTACGAGGATAAATGACGGGATTTCAATGTTGCTTAATGGTAGGTAAAATTTGCGATCGGGCGGGTCTTGTTTGATCAAATAAGGAGCTACGCTGGCTACTATGCCGACAAATCCTAAAGCTGAGCCTACTACTTGAATGGTTGCTTGTAATTCTGCATCGCGACGGGCTTCTGCGATCGCCACTACGCCCCTAATTGCTTCCATCGCCTTGTCTAGCAAGCCGGTGCCGTGTTTGAAATAACCTAAGTCAAATTTGATTTGTTCTTGGAACTGCGGGCAAGTTTCTTTGCTGAATAATTCTAGGAAGCTCAAATCAGAATATTTTTTGGCATCCCTACGATTATAACTTTTTCTGGATTTGATGTCAAGACTTATTTGATCTAAATTTTTTTGGTAATTTTGGGCGTTAATGGCGATCGTATTTTGCCTAATTTCCAAATTCATCAGCAACCGGGCATACTTAACAGCCCGCGGCGGCATATCGATTGTCTTGCGTTGTAGATGTTCTAATTCCTCTTGCTTTAAACCGGCACCTTTCAATTGGCGCTGGTGGGCTTCGTCATGTTGCAAATACTGGAAAGTATTGTCGATATCCAGTTCGATTTTTTCGTATTCCTTGCGGATTTCGGAGTAGTAGGCGCGACTTTCTTTGTAAGCAAGGATGATTTTGTGGCGGTACAAGAATAAATCTAAAAAGTCGGGGTAGTAAATATCCCAGATATCACTCGTTGTCTGACTATCGAAAAACCAAATCAGAATGTGCCCGAATTTATCTGGGTAATTGGGATTGCCGTATTCTAGAATCGGGCTACCGAATAATTCGCCTTGACGGTAAAATTCTGGTAAGTCTTCACCGGAAATAAAAGATTTTAGACAGAGTTGACCTAAGTTTTTGATAGAATTGGGATCTTCTTGGGCTGCTGCTTTTTGTGATTCGGTTAGCCAAGCGGTAAGCAGCAGAGTTTGACCGAAATAACTGTTAACTGACTTGTGCAGCAAGCAGTTATCGGGATTAAATTCATGGAAGATGCTAAGATCGACATCTGGTGTTTTAGTGCCATTAGTTTTTTCGGGGACGCGGAGGTTGAAGCCTAAGGCGTAACTGTCGTCAATCCGCAGCGGTTGGGCAAATCCTTCGAGGAAAATCTGCTGGTTGTCATAGTTGATATTTTTGCTTAAATATAAAGATCCCCGATTGTTGACTGCTTGTTTGATAATCAGCTTGACGCGGCGGCCTGGTGGTTGGGCGGTTTTGTATAAGTTGGTATCATTAAATTCGGCATCAATGTGGAGTTTTTCTTGCAGGATTTCGTTGTATTTTTCCCAGAGGTGTTGGGGATTTATCGGGGGATTTGAGGTTGGTGGTAGGGCTAGTTGTGGGGAGTTGGTAGGGGAATTTGAGCCTGATGATAGGGTATCCCAGACGTGGAAGGCGAATAAATGAACGTTTGGGGCGTATACTTGGTTATTTGGATTCATTCTGGGTATCGGCAATCTTTTTTTGGTCTAGTTTTTGCATTTCTTCGTAAGCTTTCATAATGATCTCTGGTGCTCTTTTGGTGAGATTTGCGATCGGTTCTACTGTACTTGGAAGGGCGTCACCGGGATCGTAGATTTCTCGCAACTCATTTATCTCGTCTCTTAATGCTTCTCCTAAATCGCCATGCTGCGTGCACCAATGTTTGATGGTATCACCAATGGCAGATTCATTGTCTGCTAAGTTGGTTATTGCTTTTGCCAAATTAGGTAAGTCTTTCCAGGCTTCTAACTCTGATTGAAAGATTTCTGGATATTCAGTCAGCAAAGTCATCAAAGCAATGAGGTTTATCTCGGGGTTCATAAATAATTCTCCGTTAATACAATGTGGGATTGTTCGTTCAGTTGACAGTTGACAGTTGACGGTTGACAGCGACCTCTACCCGGAAGGAAGAGGATTGGAGTAATCAATAGTCTGATTTTAATTTCTCCCTACAAGGGTTCCGGCTTTAAACCAATTCTTTCTGGTAATCGGGGGTTGGTGGGGACGGGAATCAAAGATGGTTGGTGAAGCCGTCTCTACGATATATGATAAGACAATTATACATCGAGAATACCGATTCGTGGCGACACACCCTAGGATTTTTAATATCCTGTGGCGCAGAATGCTGCCCAATATTTGGGTTTGCGGAAAGGCGGTTCATTGCTGGTGTCAAAACTTAACCAATCTTTGACCTTTTCTATTGAATTTTCATTTAATTTTAACAATTCAATCCAAACCATGAAATCCTCGCGGATGACGGCGCGCATCCAGTTTTGCGTGGCGTTTAAGGCGACGGCTACTGAAAATTTTGGTTGCAATTCTTGGTAAAATTTGATCATGAAAATTGCTGTGGCAAAATCATCGACTTTCCATAATGTGCTGACTACATTCATGCTTCCTGCATACAAGAAGCCGCTGGGTAAACCGATGTACTCATCTGTCATTGCTGTTGAGTCGGTTAACCCGGTTTCGCAGGCGGAAAGTGTGACGAGATTGCACTGGGGTAATTGTAAATTGGCAAAGATTTCTTGCAAAGTGAGGCATTTTTCAGGTATGACTGTTTTGCCGCTTCGCATTGTGACACTGCCCTTTGTTTTCTCTTTGTCGTTACTTGTTTCTAGGGAACCGGCTAGGGCTAATAAGGATAGCAGCGGATTGTTAAAGTTGAATACTCCGTGGCCGGAAAAGTGGATGTAGCTGGCATTTGAGAGGTTTTTGGCGTTTTCGGTGAGGGCGATTTTGGTGGCTTGGTTTTTGATTAAGATGTCGTGGGAATTGAATCTTTGTTTGATGGTTTCTACTTCCATGTCGGCGTTGGTTAAGTCTTCGGTGGGATTTTGAATCGCAAATAATGGTTGCAATTCGGGGGCGGGGGTTTTGCGGGTTTTGCTGCGGTTTTTGACGATTTCTAGCAGTTGCAAGCTGGGGGCGTATTTTACTCCCTTGGGGAAGCAGTCTAGGAGGTATTTTGTAGGGGCGGTTTCTTTGGGTTCGGCTTTGGAGGTGAATGGTAGGGCGTGGAGGGGGAATAAATGCAGGTAGCGGTGGGGGATGAGGATTAGTTGATTGCAATTATCTGGGATTTGGGCGACTATTTCGTTGAGGCGCAATATTTCGGAGAGTTTTTGCAGTTTGTCGGCGAGGGTTTTTTGCCAGATTTTGTTGGTTTTTTTGTCGCCGCGGTATTCGTTTAGATATTCGTTTTTCCAGGTTTCTAATTCGGCTAATTCGGCGGCGGTTATTTGTATTGCGTCTATTTTGTTTTGGGTGATGATGAAGGCTGATCCTCCCCAGTTTTCGTTGTTAAATTTGGGGTTGCCGATGTACCATTCTACAATGGCGGTTTTAGGATCTAATGTTTGCTGGAATTCGGCGATGTTTAGGGGTTCGACTTTTTGGGTTTGCTTGAATTCTGGTTCGCGCTGTTTGAAGGGTTCGAGGAATTGGGCTAGTTGCTTCAATGCTGTTGCTAAATTGTCTGTTTGTTGTTGCTGTGATTCGGGGGTGAGGGTGCGGGATTGAGTTGTGCGTTGTGTGTCGGAGTCTTCGGGAATTTCGGAATCTGCGTCTTTGTCGGGGGGAGAATTGGGTGTTGATGTTTCTAGGGATTGTTGGATGGTTGCGATTTGGCGGCGCAGGTTTCTGAGTTGTTGTTTTTCGGATTCGGTGGCGGTTTTGGGATAGATTTCGCTGTTGGTGAAGAGTTCGACTAGGTAGCGGGATTTGCTGCGTTCTACGGTTTGGACTGCTTTGTGATATTGTTTGTGGTTGATGCAGGATTGCATCATTTTTTCGTAGATGTTGAGGTTTTCTTCGATTAGTTGTCGTTTGCGGCTTGGGGATGTTACCCACTCGCGGCTTTGTTCGACTGCTTCGATCGCTTTTTCGTAGCCGAAGATGGCGGTTTCCCATTGTTCCGTGTCAAAGGCGATATTGCCTAGACTTCGCGCCGCTTTGAGACAGCTAAGGGGTAAAGCATCTGGTTTGAAGATTTCTAAAGATGCTTTAAAATATTTTATTGCTTCGGGAATAAGTCCTTTTTCCCGATAAGCATAAGCAATATTTTCTTGAGTCATTGCCCATTGTTGGGGAAAAGCGGCGCGGGTGTAAACTAATAAAGCTTGTTGATAACAGGCGATCGCCATTTCGATATTCTCGGCTTTGTCTTCCCTGATTCTGTCTTTGTAAGCAGTTGCTAAATTATTTTGAGTCTGAGCCCAATCTTGGGGAAAAGCGGCGCGGGTGTAAACTAATAAAGCTTGTTGATAACAGGCGATCGCCATTTCAATATTCTCGGCTTTGTCTTCCCTGATTCTGTCACTGTAAGCAATTGCTAAATTATTTTGAGTCGTTGCCCAATATTGGGGAAAAGCGGCGCGGGTACGAACTAATAAAGCTTCTTGATAACAGGCGATCGCCATTTCGATATTCTCGGCTTTGTCTTCCCTGATTCTGTTACAGTAAGCATTTGCTAAATTATTTTGAGTCATTGCCCAATCTTGGGGAAAATCGGCGCGGGTAAGAACTAATAAAGCCAAATTAAAAGCTGCGATCGCCTTTTCGATATTCTCGGCTTTGTCTTCCCTGATTCTGTTTCTGTAAGCAATTGCTAAATTATTTTGAGTCTGAGCCCAATCTTGGGGAAAAGCGGCGCGGGTACGAACTAATAATGCTTCTTGATAACAGGCGATCGCCTTTTCGATATTCTCGGCTTTGTCTTCCCTGATTCTGTCACTGTAAGCAGCAGCTAAATTATTTTGAGTCATTGCCCAATCTTGGGGAAAAGCGGCGCGGGTACGAACTAATAATGCTTCTTGATAACAGGCGATCGCCATTTCGATATTCTCGGCCCTATCTTCCCTGATTCTGTTACTGTAAGCAGTTGCTAAATTATTTTGAGTCCCTGCCCATTGTTGGGGAAAATCGGCGCGGGTGTAAACTAATAATGCCAAATTAAAAGCTGCGATCGCCTTTTCGATATTCTCGGCTTTGTCTTCCTTGATTCTGTCACTGTAAGCAGCAGCTAAATTATTTTGAGTCATTGCCCATTGTTGGGGAAAAGCGGCGCGGGTACGAACTAATAATGCTTGTTGATAACAGGCGATCGCCTTTTCGATATTCTCGGCTTTGTCTTCCCTGATTCTGTTTCTGTAAGCAACACCTAGACTATTTTGATTGCTTGCCCAATATTCTGGGTGAGCTTCGCGAGTAAAAATAGTTAATCCTATATCCAGACAAGCAATCGCAATCTCTATGTTGCTTGCCCGACTGCCTTGCTGAAGACTTGAAAATGTTATATCTAAGTTGTATAAAATATTGGCACGATTTTTTGCTTTTTTTGCATCCAACTTGGGCAGTGTTTCTGTTGCCCACTCTCGCAAGTATTGGGCAAATTCATCGTCTAATAATTCTAGATTGGCTTGCAGGATGGCCGTTTGTTCTTCGCTGTCCCAGGTGAGGAGAGATTCAATTAGGGTGAGATAGGCTTGATGGCGTGGTTGGTTCATTTTTGGGCTACCCGTATTTGGGATATTTTACATTGTTTGTGGGGGGAAATGCAAGATTGGCAGCGGATTTTGTAGCGGATGTAGCGGATGGATTGGGGGTTGGTTGGGGATGTTGTGGGGGTGCGGGGTTGGTGGCTGGGGTTGGAGAAACCGGGTTTTTATGGGGGTTTAGGGTTGGTGGTTAGTGTTTGGGGGAAAAACCCGGTTTCTGGGTGGGTGGTTGGTTCTATAATTTGCCTAATTGAAGAGTGAATGGGCTAATAGGGCGGCTTGAGTGCGATCGCGCAAATTCAATCTACTCAAAATATTGGTAACATAGTTCTTGACTGTATTTTCCGACAAAAATAAGGTTTGAGCAATTTCTCGGTTGTTCGCGCCGGAAGCTATTAAACGCAAAACTTCTAATTCTCTGGGCGTGAGTTGTTCTAATTCTGGGGGAGAAACAGCGGCGGGATTTGTTACTGCTGGTGTCATCAAAGCTTTTTCAAACAATCCGGGGCCGAGTTGGGTGTGCCCTTTGTAAACGGCGCGAATTGCTAGGGCTAATTCGTCGGGTTCGGTGTCTTTTAGCAGGTAGCCTTTGGCCCCCAGTCGCATGGCTTGGCTGACGTATTCGTCGTCGTCAAAGGTGGTTAATACTAGGACTTTTGTATCGGGATAGGATTTGGTGATGGCTGCGGTGGCTGCTACGCCGTCCATCACGGGCATCCGAATGTCCATCAGTACGATGTCGGGCGCTAATGTGGGGATTTGGTCGATCGCTTGTTGTCCGTTTTCTGCTTCGCCGATTACTTGCATATCTGAGTAGCATTCTAGCATACTTTTGATGCCGCGACGGATGATATGGCGATCGTCTACTAGCAATATTTTAATCATATATAGACAGTTGACAGTTGACAGTTGACAGTTGACAGTTGACAGTTAACAGTTAACTGTTAACAGTTGACAGTTAACAGTTGACAGTTAACAGTTGACAGTTAACAGTTGACGGCGGTTGAAACCGCGTCTACACAGGCAAAACCCGGATGGTGCGCGGGTTGAAGAGTGGGCGGTTAAAATTAGGTTTTTTCTTCAGTCCGCGGAGGCGGACATCGTTTGTATAGGCGCGGTTTCAACCGCCGTCTTATCTTATACATGAAATCTCCTAAATGTTTTGAGATGGCAAAGAAACCGAAATTCGGCAACCGTTTCCTGACTCGCTATAAATTGCAAATTGACCTCTCGCTGCCGCCACTCGTTCTCGCATTCCTTGCAGTCCAAATCCTGTGGTATTCTGGGCTGGATCGAAGCCTTTGCCGTTGTCAGAAATTGATAGATGAATCTGTCCGGCGTGTTGCTGTAACCCAACTGTTACCATTGTGGCATCGGCGTGTTTATGAATATTTGTGAGCGATTCTTGCACAATTCTGTACAGTGTGGTATTCATTTCTTGTGATAGCGGAATTGGTAAACGAATTGAGTTAGATACTTCGATCGCAGTCATCCGCTGAAAATCTTGGAGCAGTTTGTCGATCGCACTTTCGAGCGATAATCCTTGCAAAGGGTTCGATCGCAAAACCGACACTGATTTGCGAATTTCTAAGAAGGCTTCCGATCCGAGTTGTTTGGCTTGTTTCATAAACTCTAGGGCTTTTTCATCCTCCGATTTCCAGAACAATAGGGCATTATTTAGCTGGATTGTTTGAGCCGCCAAGGTGTGTCCAAGTCCGTCGTGAATTTCGCGGGCAATGCGGTTGCGTTCTTGCAATGTTGCTTGGTCTTCTATTCGCAGTGCGTAGTAGCGGAGTTGCTCGTTAGTCACGGCTAATTTATCATGGGCAATTTCTAATTCCTCTCGGCTTTGGCGTTCGGCAATTAAGGCATTTATTAATAGTAAGGCAAATACTAATGTCAATCCAAATAATAACACGTTGCTCAGTCGCCATTCCCAAACAGTGGCAATGACTCTTTCCGGTAAAATTGGTTTTAATAACAGCAAAGAACTATAGGAAAGCAGCGCTAAACTCAAGACTGCTATCTGTCCGGGCTGCCGGAAAATCATGCAACTCCGCATTAGCAGAACGAGAAATAGCAAAAAGCTCGATCGGCTAGATAGCCCTTCCGAAACTATCGGTAGCAAAATTAAGCCAAATTCCAGGGCGGTAAATAAAAGTTTTCTACTCAGCCGCACTGTTGGCAAACGTAACCCGATAGCGCCGAAAAGTGCGATCGCGCCCACGCGCAACACCAGCGACAAAAGCGATCGAAATGGGTGCAATACTTCCATGAATGCTGCCGTTGCTAGCAGCAGCCATTCTAGATAAAGCAGCAAGCGAAAGGACGGATAGGTCAAGCGAATCATAGAATTTTTCCCCATCAAAACCTGGAGTGATTCAAGTAAGGTCGCTGACCTAATTGTAAATGGTATCTTGGAGTTAAAAAACATATTACCCCCTTGTGGTGAGGAAAGTTCGGCTTATGATAAACGGTTTGATGCTTGTACACTGTCAACTGTCAACTGTCAACTGTCAACTGTTATATGTAGCTTAGCGAATGTGCGATCGCACTTACTAGAGCCTTTGCGGCTGATTTTGGGGTTTGGGACTAGGAAAAAAGTCACAAGGGCTATGTGCTTTTTGACTAGTATGGTTAGGAGTTTGGGGTCATGCGGCGATCGATTTTACGTTGTAACATTGGTGCAAGAAGGTTAATTATAGGCAGTGAATCATGAAAATAAGTACGATCGCACCAGCATTTATTCTCGCCGGTGCCATGTTGATAGGCGGTTTGTCTGCTTGTGCGTCACCCAACACCCCGTCGGCTGCGGAACCTAATTCTCCGGCCGCGATTCCAATCAGTTCATCGGAAATGAAGGCGGATGCTGCTTCCTCTAAAGATGCTACACCTGATGTGGTGGCGGCAAATCCGACAAATTCCCAGAAACCGAAGATGTCTGATGCTGAACGCGCACAGAAGCGCCAGGAAATTAGTCAACAACTCGCAAAGGTACTCACACCTGAGCAATATAAAAGCTTGGACGCTAAACTTAAGTCTGGTGAAAAAATGCGTAAAGCTTTGACTGAAATCAATCTGACTGCTGAACAAAAGCCAAAAGTTAAGGCGATTCTCAAGGCGGCTTATCCTCGCACGCAAAATGGGCAAAAGTCGTCTGAAGCTAAACCTCAGTAATACTGTGATTGCAAATTTTGTGCGATCGCAATTATAAGTTTTTTCAGGTGTGAATTGCGTATTTGGGGCGGGCTAGAAGCCCACCCCACAAGAATTTTGAGGGTTAGTAGGGTGCAATTAAATTGCATCTGTGCGGCGGCGTCGGAGCAACGCCCCACAAGAATTTGAAGTTGGTATGATACGGATTTGGGGTGAAGTTTTTTTTGTGATTTTTGATTGTTTTGCGTGATACATCCTGCAATAACGGCAATTCAGAGTAAGAGATATTTTTATACAGAGGTTTCTGATGATTGAGGAAATTATTAGTGAAAGTCGGAATGGCACTCGCCCTAAAGTTTCTGAGGAAAATCTGAAGCTGAATGAGCAACTGCCGCACAACGTTGAAATTGTTGATGAAATTCCGAAAAAAGCTCTCCCTGAAGTGGATCGGGAAGCTCCAATTTTGCCGGAAAGCGAACCTACAAATAATGTTGTAACTAAACAACCAAAGACTGAAAAAGTGCTGGCGAAAGGGCGGATTGCACTGTTTTTGCTGGCGTTGTTGGTAATAGGAGGTTTGGGATTTTTGGTTTGGCAACGGGCTGCTACTCCGAAAGTGGAAAAAGCGAGCCGCCGCGGTGGTAAAATGCAAGTGACTCCGGTGATGGTGGCGACGGTGACTAAAAAAACAGTGCCGATTCAACTACAAGCGATCGGCAATGTGCAATCTGGTGCTACTGTTTCTGTTACTGCTCAGGCTAGCGGCCGGGTTACAGGGGTTTATTTTAAGAAAGGACAGGAAGTTAAGAAAGGACAGTTGCTATTCTCGATCGACGATCGCTCTCAAACTGCATCGATCCAACAAGCTCAAGGCATTGTAGCAAAAGACCGCGCGCAAGTACAACAAGCGATGTCAAATCTTGCTAAAGATCAAGGAGTTGTTGAACAGGCTAGGGCGACTCTTGACAAAGATAGAGGAATTGTCGAGCAAGCTAAAGCGACTCTGGAAAAAGATCAGGGTGTTGTCGAACAAGCCAGAATGACTATGGCGAAGGATAAGGGAGTTGTTGAACAAGCTAAAATTACTTTGGAAAAAGACCAAGGTGCTGTCAAACAGGCGATCGCAACTTTAACAAAAGATCAAGCGCAAGCGCAATATGCCGCCGCCCAAAGTCAACGTTACGCCGAACTCTACAAACAAGGAGTAATCAGTCAAGATCAAGCGCAACAATATGCTACCAGCAGTCGCGCCACTGCGGCAACAGTGGAGCTTGACAAACAGGCGATCGCAAATGCGGAAACTGCGCTCAAGAGCGATCGCATTGGTATCACGAATGCGGAGTCTGCGGTGAAAGGTGACGAGGTGGCGATCGCAAATGCTGAAACTGGGGTGAGGAGCGATTTGGTCGGAATTGAGAACGCTCAGACGGCGGTGAAGAGCGATTTAGTGGGGATTGACAATGCTCGTGCTGTCGTTGAGGGCGATCGGGCTGCGATCGAGGGTGCTCAGGCTAGTGTTAGCGCTGACGGCGGCACTTTGCAAAATGCTCAGGTGCAATCATCCTATACTAAGGTGTTTTCGCCGATCGACGGACGCGCCGGAAACGTGCTGGTAACAACAGGCAATGTGGTGCAACCAAGCACTGACAAACCCTTAGTAACCATCTCTACAATTGATCCAATTCAAGTTGCCTTTGCGGTTCCTGAATCGAACTTACCAGATATCCAAAAATACGCGGACAACGGCAAGCTGAAAGTTGATGTTACCTTTGCGGGCAACAATAAACCGATATCAGGAACTTTGTCCTTTGTTAACAATACGGTTGATAATTCTACAGGCTCAATTCAACTGATTGGTGATTTCAATAACGCAGACGGGAAACTATTCCCAGGTCAATTTGTCAATACTACATTAACCTTATCTCAACAACCAAATGCGATTGTTGTTCCCTCCCAAGCAGTACAAACCGGGCCGAAGGGACAATTCGTATTTGTCGCGCAGTTCGATGATACGGTGGATAATGTGCCTGTGGTTGTGGGGAATACAATCAACGGCTTGACTGTGATCAAAAAAGGTCTGAATGCGGGTGATGATGTTGTCATTGACGGACAAGCTAATCTGGTGGATGGCGGCAAGATTACCGTTAAAACCGCAGCGGATGCTGAAGATAATTCAGAGTCTATTAAAGGGGATAATTCAGACACATCTGGGGATAAAAAATCTCCGGGTAAATCCGCAGGTGATTCCAATTCATCGGGGAATAAGTCAGGCAAATCGCGCAAAAATCCCTAGGGTGATCGAGCGATTTTAGATTTTGGATGTGATGATTAGGCCTCGATCCCCCCTAACCCCCCTTAAGAAGGGGGGAACCGGAAGCGCTTAAAACCCCTGCTTCTTAAGGTGAGAATTAGAAGCATTCAAAGTCCCCCTTTTTAAGGGGTATTTAGGGGCATATAGACTTAGCAAAAAACGCAATTTATCAAACAAAGACAATCTTATTCTAACCTTAAACCGCCACATCAGGCGCAGACACAAATAACCCATGAATAAAAACTAGATCCATTACAGATCGAGGCTGTGATTTCCATACTTAACCATCAACTGTCAACTGTCAACTGTCCACTATCAATTGCTATAAATGAATCTTTCTGAACCATTTATCCGCCGTCCAATTATGACCACCTTGGTGATGGCGGCGATTCTAATCTTTGGTTGGATGAGTTATCGACTGCTACCAATTAGCGATTTACCCAACGTCGATTATCCCACAATTCAAGTTAGCGCTTCCCGCCCCGGCGCTAGCCCAGAAACGATGGCTGCTTCGGTGGCGCGCCCCCTAGAAAAGCAATTTTCCAGCATTGCGGGACTCGATACGCTAACATCAACCAGTACCAGCGGCAAAACTCAAATTACCCTGCAATTCAATCTCAGCCACAATATTGATGATGCGGCGCAGGATGTGGAATCGGCAATTTCTTCAGCATCGGGACAAATCCCCAACGATTTACCAAATCCGCCGACTTATAGCAAAGTCAATCCCGCCGATGGGCCAATTCTTTACCTTTATCTCACGTCCCCAACTTTACCGCTTTCTGAGGTTGATAGCTACGCGCAAAGTTATCTCGCGCAAAAGCTTTCGACAATCAACGGTGTGGCGCAAGTTCAGATTTACGGTTCCCAAAAATACGCCGCCCGAATTCAACTCGATCCGCAACAGTTAGCAGCGCGGCAAATTGGCATCGATAAAGTACAAACTGCTATCCAACAAGGCAATGTCAATTTACCTACAGGAAGCCTTTCGGGAAGTCATAAAAACTTTGCTGTGCAAACTAATGGACAGCTTAAAGATGCTGCTGCATTCCGCCGTTTGATTGTCACATATAAGAACGGTCAACCTATTTATCTCGAACAATTAGGGCGAGTGGTTGACAGTGTAGAAAATACTCAACTTGCTAGTTGGTATAATAACGATCGCGCAATTATCCTCACAATCCAGAGACAGCCCGGTACGAATACCGTCGAAGTGGTAGATACGATTCAAAAATTGCTACCAAGTTTGCAAGCCCAGATGCCAAGTTCGATCGCACTTGGCGTCATGTACGATGCGTCTCAATCGATTCGCGAGTCGGTGGATGATGTCCGGTTTACGCTGGTTTTGACGATCGCCCTTGTCATCTTAGTCATCTTCGTCTTTTTACGCAACCTGTCAGCCACAGTCATTCCCAGCTTAGCGCTACCGGTGTCACTGATTGGAACCTTCGGCGTGATGCACCTGTTCAACTACTCGTTGGATAACTTGTCAATGATGGCCCTGACGTTATCCGTGGGCTTTGTGGTCGATGATGCGATCGTGATGCTCGAAAACATCGTCCGCCACATCGAAGCCGGAGAAAGCCCACGAGAGGCAGCGCTAAACGGTTCCAGGGAAATCGGTTTTACCATTTTATCGATGACGCTTTCCTTGGTAGCGGTGTTTATCCCGATGTTATTTATGAGTGAGTTGCTAGGGCGCTTGTTTCATGAATTTGCTGTCACAATTGCAGTGTCAATTTTGGTTTCCGGCTTTGTGTCTTTAAGCTTGACACCGATGTTGTGCAGTCGTTTTCTCCGCCCGGTAAATCATGCCACTCAAAGCAAACTTTATCAAGCTTCCGAGTACGTATTCGATAAATTTTTGAGCTTATATGATTGGAGTCTCAAAATAGTCTTAAAGTTTCACCGCACCACAATGATTTTATCATTAGTTATGGTGTTCGCCACAGTCGGATTATTTATCGTAGTTCCCAAAGGCTTTATTCCCAGCCAAGATACCGGACAAATTACCGGAATTACCCAAGCCGCCCAGGATGCCTCCTTTGATGAATTAGCGCGCCACCAAGAAGCCGTTGTCAACGCGATTCGCGAAGATCCAAACGTGGAAGCAGTCAACTCAAATATCGGGGCGGGAGCGAGCGCAAATGGCGGCGGGGCGGCGGTTGCGGGAAATTCTGGCAGTTTGTTTATTCGGCTGAAACCGCGATCGCAGCGGCAGATGGGCGCGGATGAAATTGTGCAGAGTTTGCGATCGCAACTAGCAGAAATTCCCGGCATTCAAGTCTTCTTACAAAACCCTCCCGCAATCCCACTGGGCACGCAACAAAGCACCGGATTGTACCAATTAGCGCTGCAAAGTTCCGACGTTTTACCGCTGCGAGAATACGTGCCGCAACTGGTGGATAAAATGAAAGCAATGCCGGAAATTCAGGATATAAACAGCGATTTGCAGATGACTTCTCAAATCAAAGTTGACATCAATCGCGACAAAGCCTCAGCTTTAGGAATCACCGCCAGTCAAATCGAAAATACGCTGAGAAGTGCCTACGGCGCTTATCAAGTATCCACGATTTACGGTGCGAGTAACCAGTATCAAGTCATTTTGGAACTCGAACCGAAATATCAAAAAGATCCCAATGCTTTGAAGCAGCTTTATATGGCGACAACAGGTAATACAAGTGATGCTTCTGGGAGTCAAACGCAGGTACCGCTAGCAACATTTGCGACAATTTCTCAGGATGTCGCGCCGTTAATTATCAACCACGTCGGGCGGATGAATGCTGCGACGATTTCCTACAATCTCGCCCCTGGTGTCGCCTTGGGGAGTGCCAATAGCGCGATCGACCAAATCGTCAAATCCGTGATTCCCGACAGCATCACGACCAATTACAAGGGCGCTAGTCAAGTGTTTCAGAGTTCGCTGCCGAGTTTGGGTATCTTATTGGCGATCGCAATTCTCGTCATCTATTTAATCCTCGGCATTTTGTACGAAGATTTCATCCATCCGATTACAATCTTGTCGGGATTACCTTCAGCGGGATTTGGCGCACTATTAACGCTGATGTTGTTTGGCGTTGAGCTCAACGTTTATTCATTCATCGGGATCATTTTGCTGGTAGGGATTGTCAAGAAAAATGGGATTATGATGGTCGATTTTGCGATCGAATCCCAGCGCATCGACGGCAAAAAACCAGCAGAAGCAATCTATCAAGCTTGTTTAGTAAGATTCCGGCCGATTATGATGACTACAATGGCGGCATTAATGGGCACTTTGCCGATCGCATTGGGAGTCGGTGCAGGTTCAGAATCTCGCCGCCCGTTAGGTATTGCAGTTGTCGGCGGACTTTTGTTTTCGCAAGTATTGACATTGTATCTCACGCCCGTATTTTACATCTACATGGAATCGTGGCGAAAGAAGCTTAGGGAGGTGAAGTTTGGGCAAGTATTTTATGTTAAAGGAGGACGTTGACAGTTGACAGTTGACAGTTGACAGTTAAAGTCGTAGGGTACGTCGCTATTAAAAATCCCTGATAAATACCGACAATCCAATAGCGACGCACCGGGTATTTCCAAGAGATTATGTACACAAACATAACACTTATTAAGTCATAAATATTTGTCAAAATCGGATCGGGTGCGTCGCCCTGAGATTGTTGATATTTAGTTAAGTATTGTCGAGGGCGATACACCCTACAACTGAACTTTCTAAAGCCCCAACTACCAACAAACTTTTGAATCCGTTAAATCCGTTAAAAAATCCGTTGCCGAACTTTCCCCATCCGTTAAATCCGTTACAGAATCTGTTGCCGAACTTCCTTCACAATTATGAACCTATCAGAAATCTTTATCCGCCGCCCCGTAATGACTACCCTAGTCACAATCGGCATTCTATTCTTCGGTTTAATGAGTTATTTCCTGCTACCAATTAGCGCCTTACCGCACGTAGAATATCCCTTTGTTAGCGTCTCCGCTAGCTTACCCGGTGCCACGCCAGAAACCATGTCATCCTCAGTCGCCGCGCCGCTAGAAAGACAGTTTACAGAAATAGCAGGCCTCAATTCCTTTAACTCCACAAGTTCCACCGGTAGCGCCAATATTTCCCTGCAATTCGACTTCAGCCGCAGCGTCAATTCTGCTGCAAAAGACGTACAAGCTGCGATCGCCGCCGCCGCAGGTTCATTACCCGCTGGAATGCCCAAACCGCCCACCTACCGCAAAGTTAACCCTTCTGTTTCACCAATTCTCTACCTATATTTGTACTCAAAAACCCTGCAAATTTCAGCAGTGAATGAAGCCGCCGAAATAACCATCGCTCAACCCATTTCTGCGATCGAAGGTGTGGCGCAAGTGCAGGTTTACGGGCAGAAACAATATGCAGTGAGAATTCAACTAGATCCGCGAGAATTGACCGCCAGAGGTATCGGATTAGATCAAGTAAGAACTGCAATCACGCAAGGTAATGTTAACTTACCAACCGGCAGCCTTTCCGGTGACAACAAAAGCTATTTAATTCAAGTAAACGGTCAATTAAATAAGGCAGCCGAATATCGATCGCTAATCGTAGCCTACAAAAACGGCGCAGCAGTGCGGCTGCAAGATTTAGGTAACGTAATTGACGACGTGCAAAATAACAAAGTGTTGAATTTGTACAGCGATCAACAAGTCACAAATCAACCTGCAATCTTGCTCGCAGTGCAGCCTCAACCGGATGCAAATACTGTCGAAATTGTCGATGCGATCGTCCAAATGTTACCCGCACTCAAACAACAAATTCCGCAATCGATCGAAATAGGAATTATGTACGATCGATCGCAATCAATCCGCGCCTCTGTTGATGATGTGAAATTCTCCTTAGTGTTGTCAGTGTGTCTGGTTGTCTTAGTAATTTTTATCTTTTTACGCAACATCACAGCGACGCTAATTCCGAGTTTAGCTTTACCTGTGGCGATTATTGGCACTTTTGCTGTGATGTATCAGTTGGGATACTCGTTAGATAATTTGTCTCTGATGGCGCTGACGCTTTCAGTCGGGTTTGTGGTGGATGATGCGATCGTAGTTTTGGAAAACATTGTGCGCCACCAAGAAATGGGAGAAGCGCCACTAGAAGCAGCATTAAAAGGCTCGAAAGAAATTGGTTTTACCATTCTTTCGATGACACTTTCATTGGTGGCGGTGTTTATTCCTCTGATGTTTATGAGTGGATTAATCGGTAGATTGTTTCACGAATTTGCGGTGACTATTGCTGTAGCAATTTTGGTTTCGGGATTTGTTTCTCTGAGCCTGACGCCGATGTTGTGCAGTCGTTTTCTCAAATCGTCCCACTCACACCCGAAAAACCGCTTCTACCGCATTTCAGAGCGGGGATTCGAGCTACTTTTGTACGGATACGAATGGACTCTCAGACCTGTTTTGAAATACCGTTTTGTGACGCTGATTGTTTCAGTAATTCTGCTGGTGCTGACGGCTTATCTATTCGTGTTAGTTCCGAAAGGTTTTATTCCGACTGAAGACACTGGACAACTGATGGCTAACACGAAAGGAGCGCAAGATATTTCCTTTGATGATATGATGATTCACCAACAACAAATTGTTGATATCTTGCGGAAAGATCCAAATATTGCAGCGTTGAATTCAACTGTAGGTGCTAGCGGGCCAAACGCATCGGCGAATAACGGACGGATTACAATTAGGCTGAAACCCCGATCGCAACGCCGCCTCAGTGCGGATGAAATTATCCAAAAATTAACTCCAAAATTGCGCGGAATTCCCGGTATTCAAGCTTTTTTGCGCTCTCCTTCGGCGATTCCGATCGGCGGTCAACAAACGAATTCACAATATCAGTTTACGGTGCAAAGTTTAGATTTGCAAGCGCTGCGTCAAGCGGTACCTGATTTGTTAGCTAAAGTCAAAACGCTACCGGGATTGCGCGGTGTGGATAGCGATTTGCAATTGAGCACGCCTCAACTGCAAGTTAAAGTCGATCGCGACAAAGCAGCAATCGTCGGTGTTAGCCCGCAACAAGTGCAGAAAACTCTCAGCGCTGCTTACGCTTCTGGGCAGGTTTCGACGATTTATACCCCAAACAATCAATTTACGGTTGTGATGGAGCTAAAGCCCGAATATCAGCGCGATCCGAGTGCTTTGTCGATGTTGTATGTGCGATCGACTAGCGGACAAATGATCTCGTTAGATGCGATCGCCAGTATCACCCAAACCGTCGGCCCGCTCACAGTCAATCACCTCAGCGGACTGCCTTCTGCTACAATCTCCTTTGATACTCTCCCCGGTACATCGCTGAGTCAAGCCACCGAAGCTATTGAGAAAGTTGCTAAGGAAGTTTTACCGCCGTCAGTTACTACAAGTTTTCAAGGTTCAGCCCAGGTATTCAACCAATCATTTAACGATTTAGGCTGGTTATTAGTCGTTTCAATTGTGGTAATTTATCTGATTCTCGGTATTTTGTACGAGGATTTCATTCACCCGCTGACAATTTTGTCGGGTTTACCGTCTGCCGGATTTGGTGCACTGTTAACCCTGGTAATTTTTGGGGTTGAACTAAATCTATATTCGTTTATCGGGATTATTCTGCTGGTGGGAATTGTCAAGAAAAATGGGATTATGCTGGTGGATTTTGCGATCGAGAAACAGCGCCAAGATAGCAGCCACAGCGCCTATGATGCCATCTACGAAGCTTGTATCGTGCGCTTCCGCCCGATTATGATGACGACGATGGCGGCGTTAATTGGCACTTTGCCGATCGCCCTGGGCGTGGGTAGCGGTTCAGAATCGCGCCGCCCGTTGGGAATTGCGATCGTCGGTGGATTGCTGTTTTCGCAAATTTTAACGCTGTATCTGACTCCGGTATTTTATACTTATATGGAAGGCTGGAGAAAACAGTTAGGTAATCCCAAAATGAAGCTGTCAGAATTTTTCTGGCGTCCTAAAACTCGACCTTCAAGCCGTAATTAATCGCAAGAATCGGCGGTTGAAACCGCGTCTATACAAACAAAACCCGGATGGTGCGCGGGTTGAAGAAGAATGGGCGGTTGAAACCGCGTCTACACAGACAAAACCTGCCTCCGCAGGTTGAAGAGCGATCGGTTTCAACCGTACGTCTTATCTTCATTCTTCATTCCGCGGAGGCGGAACTCGTTTGTGTAGGCGCGGTTTCAACCGTACGTCCTATCTTGTCGCTCTTTGATTATCAGTATCCCGCCCTTTTTTCTGTCTACCTTTTTTAATCTGCTGACTCATTTCCACAAACAAATCCTTGCGTAAATAAGGATAATCGCTCACCCACACATCGCGACTGGGAATGTAAATATCCGAAACTTTGCCAATTCTACCCAAATCTTCTTGATTTGACATGATTAACATTAAAGCAGCTTGGCCGGGGACAATTCCCTGGTGATTTTTCTGCAAGGGAGCTTTAATTGTAGTAGTAAATCCCGTTTTGTCGCCAACTTCTAAGTTAATTCGCGGTTCTAAGTTATCAACAATTACCAGTTGTCCTTTTTGATTGACTGTTTCTTCTTGACTTGTGACTTCATCGGTGATATAAATATCTAAAACTCGCCCTTGCCAAAAACCGCAGTATTGATATTTGCGGCATTGTGCATTTCGCAAACTCGCCCAGAAAATCGGGCCCCATAGCCAGTACAAACCTGCGATCAATCCGGTAATTAAAACTAGAGGCCCCACATCGGAACCTGCGAAGTTGTAGATAACAAGCAGCAAAACTACGACTACCGCAGAGATTAACATTCGCCTTAAGAAATCTGGCGGTTTTCCCCAGATGTATTTGTATTGTGCTCCCGTGGCGACGGCGGGAATTAGTTCTTTGAATGTTTCTTGGGTTAGGGGAATTAGCATAAGACGAAGGAAGAAGGAAGAAGGAAGAAGGACGAAGGAAGAAGGAAGAAGGAAGAGGGAAGAAGGAAGAGGGAAGAGGGAAGAAGCTAATTAACATTAGGTGCGTCAGGGAAAGTTATTAGTCTGTTGTTAAAACATTTAGCCCGCTCCGCACCCTACAATAACTCGATCCCCCCTAGCCCCCCTTCAGAAGGGGGGGGCAAGATTCTGATCAAAGTCAACCCCTACTCCCTTCTTAAGGGGGATTTAGGGGGATCTAGACTTGGCAATCAGCGAGATTAATCAAAGGTTTTAGGTAATTGTTGAAACTACTGTCAACTGTCAACTGTCAACTGTCAACTGACTAATAACTACAAGATTTTTTCCAATCCGTAAACGAGCGATCGCAATTCCAGCACTTTACGTATAGATAACAGAACTCCCGGCATATAACAAGCGCGATCGCTCGTATCGTGTCGTAAAGTATAAACTTGACCTGCACCTCCAAAAATTACCTCTTGGTGAGCAATTAAACCGGGTAAACGGATGCTGTGAATCCGAATCCCTTCATCCGCCACAGATCCCCGTGCTCCGGGTATTTTTTCCGTTTCCTCAACTTCGGGGACATTGAAAGTTTTTCCCATTTCTGCTAACATTTGGGCAGTTTGAATCGCTGTGCCGCTGGGAGCGTCGGCTTTTTGATTGTGGTGCAACTCGATAATTTCTACGTGTTCAAAATACTGAGATGCCGTCACGGCGGCTTGTTGCAGCAAAACCATGCCGATCGAGAAATTGGGTATAATCAAACAGCCGATGCTGGCTTTGTCCGCGAATTCAGCTAAGTTTTCAATTTGCTTGCTGCTCAAGCCAGTAGTGCCGACTACCGGCCGTATACCATAAGCTATAGCCGATCGCACATTTTCATAAACCGACTTCGGGTGTGTAAAATCTACCATCACGCCTAACTGCTTTTCCTGAGCAGCCAATACCAGCATTCCTTGCAAGTCGTCAGTCACGGGAACTTCTAACGGGCCGCATCCGGCTAATTCCCCCGCATCGACGTGGAGGCACTCAGGAGAGCGGTCTACAGCCCCAAATAAGGTCATGTCATCAGCATTGGCGATCGCCTTAATTACTTCGCGGCCCATCTTGCCGCCAGCACCGTTAACAATCACCGGAATCGGAAGTTGATTCGCCATAATCTCAAATATATCCTGAAAGTTCGATCGACTAAATTTTAACGCTTCTGGGAATTTGGGGAAACAGGCGAATAAAAAACACGACTTGTCGGCAAATCTTCAACAAACCGGTTTCCCATCCAGAAATACTTGACAAAATCGAGTAATTAGCTTGAATAAACTCGGTTTCGGCACAACTTCTACATAAATTACTCAATATCATAATAAGCTCAATTCTGTAAGAACCGACTTGTCAGAAGCGAATTTGCACCCATATATTTTTTCTGTGACTGCCAAATTCTCTCGAAATCTTCGTTCTGTACTGTCTGTCGCCACTGGCCTCAACTTGAGTTCTCCAGGCCAGCGGGTCAGGATTTTGCCTGCTTTGTTGGCGGGCGTGACTGTAACGCTGCTGAATCTGGGAGTTCAGCGGTTGGGATGGCTGCAAAGCTGGGAATTGGGCAGTTTTGACTCGTTAGTGCGCTTGCAGCCGGATGCTGACCCCGATCCGCGACTGCTGATCGTGGGAATTTCCGAGGCAGATATTCAAGCTTTGGGGAGATTTCCGGTTTCCGATGGCGCGATCGCCCAAACCTTGACAAAACTGCAAAAATACCAGCCAAAAGTCATCGGTTTGGACTTATACCGGGATTTGCCTCAAGCACCGGGACACCAAGAATTGCTGACTCAACTGAAAGCGCCGAATGTGGTGGCGATCAACAAATTGAGCGATTCAGATAGTCCGGGAGTGCCTGCGCCTCCGGGGATACCGCCGGATCGGGTCGGTTTTAACGACTTCGTACTCGACACTGACGGCGTTGTGCGCCGCAATTTGCTCTCAGTCTCGCAACCAGACAAGAAAACTGCTTCCTCGTTTTCTTTGCAAGTAGCTTTGCTGTATCTCAAAGACAGAGTGCAGCAGAAAAATAGCCCTGTCAATCCCCACCAAATCAACTGGGGAAAAGCAGAATTTGTGCCTTTAAAATCTGACAGCGGCGGCTATGCAAATCTCGATACCAGAGGCTACCAAATTCTGCTCAAATACCGTTCTGGGAAACAGGTGGCGCGACAAGTCAGTATCACGCAGGTATTGAACGGGGAAATTGATCCAAGCTGGGTAAAGGACAAAATCGTGCTGATTGGGACGACGGCACAAAGTAGCAGAGACGTGTTTCTCACGCCCTACAGCCCAGTGAAAAAGCAAAGTCCGAAAATACCGGGGGTATTGCTGCACGCACAAATGCTCAGCCAAATATTGAGTGCGGTTTTGCAGGGGCGATCGCTCTTTTGGATGTGGCCACAATGGGCAGAAATTTTGTGGAACGGTGGTTGGGCGGTACTTGGCGGGGTTGTGGCTTGGCGGATTGTGCACCCCGCGAGGGCGGGATTGGTTGGGGGTGTGGCATTGATCGGGCTGTTCGGGATGAGTTTTGTGATTTTTATGGGCGGTGGATGGGTGCCACTGGTGTCGCCGGCTTTGGGTTTGGTGGTGACTGGTGTGGGTGTCAGCGCTTACAGGAAGCTTTACGATGCTTTTCACGACTCTCTGACGGGTTTGCCGAATCGGGATTTGTTTGTAGAGTCTTTGGGGCGGGCGATCGCCCATACTAAGGGCCGTCGCAGCTATCTGTTTGCGGTGCTATTTTTGGATTTAGACAGGTTTAAGGTGATTAATGATTCTTTGGGTCATTTGGTGGGGGATGAACTGCTGAGGGCAGTAGTGCTGCGGTTGAGGGCAAGTATTGGTCGTGCGGATACTGTGGCGCGGGTGGGGGGCGACGATTTTGCCATTTTGGCGAGGAATGTTGATGTTGAGAGTGCGGTGGATTTGACCGATCGCATTCACCAAGCTTTAATTGTGCCTTTTGAGTTAAGAGGGCAGGAAGTATTTGTCACCGCCAGCATCGGGATTGCGGTGGGTGGCGAACCAACTGCTGCCAGCCGGGAACAGCCAGAACACTTGCTCAGGGACGCTCACACGGCGATGTACCGGGCGAAGGCTTTGGGAACGGGAAGGTATCAGGTATTTAATGCTTCGATGCACGATTTGGCCGTGGAGAGGTTGCGGTTGGAGACGGATTTGCGGATGGCTGTCAAGCGTCGGGAGTTTTTGCTGTACTACCAGCCCTTTGTGTGTTTAGCCAGCGGGAGGATTATTGGATTTGAGGCTTTGGTGCGCTGGCAACATCCGCAGCGGGGCTTGATTTCGCCGGTTAAGTTTATTCCGGTGGCTGAGGAAACGGGGGCAATTGTGCCACTGGGTGAATGGGTGTTGGAGGAGGCTTGCCGGCAGTTGCGGCTGTGGGAGGGAATGTTTGATTTCGATCAACCTTTGATTATGAGTGTAAATTTATCTGGGAAGCAGTTTGCTCAACCGGATTTGGTCGATCGCATTCAGGCTATTTTGCGGGCAACGGGTTTGAGTGCCGAGAGTCTGAAGCTGGAGATTACTGAGAGTGTGGTGATGGATGATGTGGAGTCGGCGATCGCGGTTTTGAAGCAGATGAAAGCGTTAAATGTCAAGTTGGGAATTGATGATTTTGGCACTGGTTATTCGTCGTTGAGTTATTTGAGTCGGTTTCCTACGGATACTTTGAAGGTTGATAAGTCGTTTGTGGGGCTAATGGAGTTGGGCGAGGGAGAGAATGTGGCGATCGTGCGGACGATTGTGGCGCTGGCGCACGCTTTGGGGATGGATGTGATTGCTGAGGGTGTGGAGACGGCGGCACAATTAGCTCGGTTAAGGGCGATCGGCTGCGAATACGGTCAAGGTTATTTTTTTGCTAAGCCTTTACCGAGCGAGGCTGCGACTGCCTTGATGGCTTCGGAGCCACAGTGGTAGTTATTGGTTATTAGTTATTGGTTATTGGTTGTTGGTTATTGGTTATTAGTCAATACCATCGCCCGCAAGCATTGTTATCGCAGACGATCGCACTTTTGATGCCAACCGTCATCGATCTATCCAGTGCGATCGGCTAGTTTTATGCGAAACGCGGCTTAATTCCAATAAAAATTTACCAAATCATGTAGTGTTGGGAGCGATCGCTCTTAGGGATCTCGCCATTCCCTGAAAAAAAGCAGTAAACGGATCTCGCCCTTACCTACCTCAGCTTAAACAGCAGTTGACAAAAATTGACAATATTTGCCATACTTGAATAGTTAGAGATGTAAAAGTTTACAAACTATGACAACACTCAACATATCGCTACCCGAATCGATGCGGGACTTTATCAGCGAACAGGTTGCCAAAGGTGGGTACAGTACCACCAGCGAATATATCCGACACTTGATTCGCCAAGAATTAGAACGAGTGGCAAAAATACAACTTGAGACATTACTATTGGAAGGCTTAGATAGCGGTGAATCTATTGAAATTACGGATGAGTGGTGGGAACAAAAACGCACTGAACTTGTTGAAAAAGTCCGCAAACAGAAGACATGACCAGACGAATTGTAATTAGACCAATGGCTAGTTTTGACATTGATGAACAGTTTGCCTATATCGCTACCAATAATTTTGATGCGGCATTGAGATTTTTTGATGCGGCCAGGCAAACTTTCTCCCAATTAGCACAAATGCCTGCTATTGGTAGCCTTTATAGTATTGAAAATCCGCGTCTGGTTGGTTTGCGGAAGTGGGCTGTCAGCGGATTTGACAAGCATCTAATTTTTTATGTAGAAAGGGATGAATATATTGAGATTGTGAGGCTACTCCATGCTGCGCGCGATCTTCCAGAGATTTTAGGAGAGGAAGAATAGTTATTAGAAATTGCGATCGACCTTTCGATACCAAAAAGTGTGATCGCCCTTCGCGCGTGAAAAAGTTGTCAAGGGCGATCGACCGGCACGATGAAAAAAGAGCTATCGCTCCTAATCTCAAGGATGCTATCATAGATGAACAGTTACTATGTCTTTATAGGTAAATGACATGAACGCTAAAGAATTGCTGCTTCAAGAAGTGGATAATATTCCCGAATTTATATTAGAAGAAGTTGGGGATTTCCTGCAATTTCTAAAAGTAAAATATGATAAAAACAAGTTAGAATCAAGCCTACTCAGTGAATCTGCTTTGCAAAAAGACTGGTTAAAGTCAGAGGAGGATGAAGCATGGCAGAATTTGTAAAAGGTGATGTGGCAATACTTCTCGGTTAAGCCCTATCGTCAAGTAAACTGGTGTTGATTCGTGGATCAGCGAGGGTAAAATTGATGGC
>NZ_JAUBVX010000077.1:0-25190 GCF_036706065.1 Microcoleus sp. A2-C3
GCCATCAATTTTACCCTCGCTGATCCACGAATCAACACCAGTTTACTTGACGATAGGGCTTAACCGAGAAGTATTGGATCGGATTCTATGCAGCCTCATAAAAAATTGATATAAGAGGACTTTAGCTATAAGAGGGGGAATTCATTCCCTGGCGGACTAGCGGGTGCGAGGACTGGCAGACTAACAGCTTAAATTGAAACGCCTTGGGTTCTTGGAGTGTCCCTACGGGGGATAGTAAACTACCTCATAAACCTGCAATCTGTTGTAATTACCAGTTAAGGCGGTAATTAACACTGAGAGTCAAACCTCTGCCTGCATAATTAGAGCTGTCCGAGCCAAATCCAGCTAAGTATTGCGACAGCACGGGAAAATATTGATTATTCAATAAATTCTCGACTTTGACTTGTAGCAGCCCTTTTCCCAGTTGAATTGTGCTGATGTAATCCACTGTGAGATAGCTGCTAATCGGGCCGCCATCTGAACCGTCTTTGAAGGCTATATCGCGATTTCCAGAATATAAGAATTGTAAGCGATTGTTCCATCCTTGCAAAGTTTCGTTTTGGAGATAAGCTGTTAGCTTGAGCGGTGGAATTCGGCTGCTATCGAGGGCGATGTAACGGTTATCTTCCTCATATTCGCCTTGAATATAAGTAGCAGTACCGCCGAGCGACCATGCTGGTGCAGGTTGCCAATCCACAGTCCCTTCTAAGCCGTAAATGCGTTCTGGGGCGCGGATTAGTTCCAGGCGACCTGTGTTGCCAACTGGTTGAAAATTCACTCCTAGATCGGAGGTATTGTAGAAAGCGGCAAGCGACATTTGCACGGATTGCCACCCCCCTCGAATGCCAATTTCGTAGTTGTTGACTTTTTGCGGTTGAGTTACTTTTAAGGAAGATTCAATTCCGACAAAATCGTCGGGCGGTTGGCGGAGGATGCGGCCGAAATCTGGAACTGAGAAACCTTGAGAAAAGTTGCCAAATACGTTGAAGGTGTCATTAATTTTATAGACAGCCCCTGTATTAAATAGGGTGGCGTTAAATTTGCGATCGCCTCCTTGGATCTGGCGATCGTTAAAAGTGGTATAATCATTGACGTTTAACCCGATGCGTTCGTGACGTATCCCGCCACTTAAAATGACGATATCGTCAATATTCCATTCCAATTGACCGAAAAGGCCAAGGCTGTTGTAAGTGTAAGCAGGCACAAAAGGACGCTCGGAGATTTTCCGGTAAACCCGGCCACCACTTGTGTCAAATCTCTCCGGGTCGTACAAGTCGAAACGCTGTCTGCTATCTTCAGTAACATAGTCAGAACCCCAAGTTAATCGAAGATTTTCGGCGCGGGATAAAGGAGTGGTGATCGCCAATCTACCTCCTATCTGTTCGTTCTCGGCTCGCGAACGAGTAACGCCGAGAAATGGCCCAAAGAAATCGGACGTGCGGTAATCTGAAGGAACACCTACATTGGAATTCGTTCGATAGTAAATTTGACTTTGAAGGCTGCTGCCAAAAAGGTTTTGGTTGGTGTAACTTAGGTTGATCTGTGTACTTTTATTTCCCGCTGTTTCCCCGTCGATATCCAAATTTCCGGTTCGGATGGCGCGGGCTTTTTGTCGTCCTTCCTGGTCGTCAACGCTAAAGTCTTGGATCACATTGGGGTCTTGGGTTTCCCGATAGTGATTGACAGTTAGTTGCAGCCGCTGTTGGGTGTCCAAATCTACCCCGATTTTGCCCATCACGTTGAAGAGGGTGCTGCTATCTCCGCCGAGTTCAAAAAAGGGAATACGATCGCCCCCGGCATCGTAAAAAGCTCCACTTCTGGCGAGAGAGACAGTGCCGGTGAAATCGAAATTGCCACTTCGGCCAGAAATCGTCTGCTGAGCGTTAAAGCCCAGAGCATCTTCTGTGTTTGTTAAAGCGCTATTGACGCCCACTTCAGTAACAGCAGTTAGCCTTTCCTCCGTTGGCCGACGAGTAATAATATTAATCACGCCACCTGTAGCCTGAGCGCCGTAGATTGCGGTAGACCCCCGCACTACTTCAATGCGTTCGATCGCGCTGGGATCGATGTTTCTAAATTCTCTGCCAAAAGATTGAAGATTCGTCGTTTGTGGCACGCCGTCAATCAGAACGGAAACGTCGCGACCCCGCAAAGTTTGTCCATAAGTGCTACTAAGTTGAGTCGGGGGCGCGAAACCAGGAACTTGATTTGCCAGGGCTTCCCCGATATTTCTCGATGCCCCTACCTGCTGCTGAAGTTCTTCTGAGTCTATGACCGTTATAGAGCGCGGCACGTTTGTCACTCTTTCTGCGGTTCGCGTTGCAGTGACGACGATTTCAATCGCGTCTCTCCCCACCTGTGGCGTTATAGCGGGTGGCTGTGTCGGTGTTCCTGGTGGCTGCGCTGTCGGCGGCAAAGGTTCTCCGGGTGTTCCTGGCGGCTGCGCTGTAGGTGCTGCGGGTTCTCCGGGTGTCCCTGGTGGCTGCGCTGTCGGCGGTAAGGGTTCTCCGGGCGTTCCTGGTGGCTGCGCTGTCGGTGGTAAGGGTTCTCCGGGTATCCCTGGTGGCTGCGCTGTCGGTGGGAAAGGTTCTGCGGGTATCTCTACCTGCTGTCCTGTCGGTGCTGCGGGTTCTCCGGGTCTCCCCGGCCGCTGTGTTGTAGGAGCCGGTGCAGGCGGGCGAGAAGTCATCTCCGAGGTGGGTTTTAAGCTGAGAATCAGACCCGCAGCATTAGGAATCACCCGTGCCACTGGTTGACCCCTTTCGCCAATGACTTTGATTCGGATGCTGTTGTTATCTAAAGGAGTAACGGTGACATAAGCAATTCCCGCAGCCGGTTTGTCTTGACGAAACTCATTTCCCCCCGATAATCGCAGTTGAGCGGTGATCACGTCAACTTGTAAAGTTTCGCCAAAGCTGGTGCTGAAGACTTGTAGGGGTCTTCCATCTTCAGTGTCTAGGATGATTTCAATGCCTTCTGACGTGGGGTTGAGGCGAACTGCTGTCACCTGCGCGATGTTGGAAGCGCACGTCGGCCCAGCGACTAACGCCGACACGATTCCTGCCAGCCCAAGGCTGCTTAATAATAGCTGCGATCTTTTCATTACTCTTGAATCAATAATTGATAGAACTTCGGATATGTGGTTTGCGTTGCTTACACAACAGGATTTGTGGCAGGGTTGCTGCTCTTCTGGGCAGGAGTGAAACTAACCAGCCGAAGATCCGGCCCAGTTGTCCGGCGCAGTTCGATCGGATTTTCCCGTCGCTAGCAGCCTTTGTCTGGCAGGAAGTGCTTGAGGGCGCGTGACTCAATCGGGTGGAGCCTCTGGGCGAGTTGCCACAGTGGGGCGTTCCTCGGTTAGAGGAAGCAGTCGCTGGATGCTTAATGAGAAAGTCCCTTAATTAGATAACAGAGCACTTGCATCTGTCAAGAGTTAACTAATGAAAACTTATTGCATTTTAAGATAGGGGGTGTCACCCCTCTATCTAGTTAGGCAGCACTTGCCTATTATGGTTGCTTGTCAGGGGTAGACAAACGATCGCCTAAGATGCTATGGCAATAGTTAAAAAAATTGTCATATAGGAAACGATAGGAGTCAAAAAATTATCTGAAGAACTCTTGACAATAAATATCATCTAGCCTACTATGCTTAAAGTCGATAGCCGTAAAGCCCCTGAAGCTGATATCAAAGCTGGCTCGGACTGAAATCGCCCCGGAGCCATTGCCGAATAGCCCGATCGACAACCAAACGTGAAAAGCAGCGCTAATACCCGGATTGAAGACTCAAACGCGCTGATAGGAAACTCGTAACGCCCGAAAACTGTTCACAAAACGTCTATGTGGAGAGAATTTGGCGGAACTGGTTGGCGTACTGCAAACAAGATTTATAGGTAAAAAAGAATCGATGAGTGACGAAAGCATTAAGGGAAACCAACTCACCGAAAGTTGTACCAATTTAGTAGAACTCCTACAAAACAGAGCGTTACACCAACCTGAGCAGAAATATACATTTCTGTTAGACGGCAAAACTGAAACCGCCAGTTTGACTTATCGAGAGTTAGATGCGATCGCCCGATCGCACGCCGCGCGGCTTCAGGCCTTGGGGCTCACTGGCGAACGAGTGTTACTGCTTTTCCCGCCAGGATTGGACTATCTCGCCGCCTTTTTTGGATGTTTGTACGCCAAAGCGTGCGATCGTCAATCCCGAATCTCTAACGCAATGCCAGCCGCACGAAGTCGGAGAAATTTGGGTAGCTGGCGAAACAGTGGCGCGAGGCTATTGGAATCGCCCTGAAGAGACAGAAAAAACCTTTCAAGCATATCTTTCAGATACCAGCGAAGGGCCATTTTTGCGAACCGGAGATTTAGGCTTTTTACGCGACGGAGAACTGTTTGTTACAGGGCGACTCAAAGATTTGATTATCATCCGAGGTCGCAATTTTTACCCCCAAGATATAGAAAGAACGGCAGATCGCAGCCATCCCAGTTTGCGGCAGGGGGCGATCGCAGCATTCTCGGTAGAAGCTGATGGCGAAGAACAACTGATTATCGTGCAAGAATTAGAAGCTCGCAAAGCGCCGAATGATGCTGAAGAAATTATCAGCGCATCCGCTCCAGCATTGCTCAAGAATATGAAGTGCAAGCCTATGGAGTAGTGCTGATTAAGCCGGGAAGCATTCCGAAAACGACCAGCGGTAAAATTTAACGTCGCGCCGCCTATGCTGACTTTATAGCTGACAATTTGGAAGTTGTCGCCAGTAGCGTTTTAGAGATATCTGATTTTGTTGAAATAGAGAATCACTTCACGCGAGAAAATCTGCTAACAGCCGAGTTAGCAGAACGGCAGTCGCTTCTTGAGGCTTACCTTTGGCAGCAGGTAAATCGCCGGGGAATTCATTCCCCGGCTAATAGCCAAAGTCGGCTAAAGGCGACTGAAGATGAATCTTCAATCCACTTCAGTGCCAGGGGGAAAACGCAAAATATTATTGATCAACCGCTTAGTAGCTTTGGACTAGATTCTTTAAGAATTTTTGAGTTAAAAAATTAAATAGAGAGTGACTTGGGCGTTACTGTATCGGTTGCCGATTTGTTTGAGGATAGGAGCATTGCTCGACTGGCAGTGCAAATTCTAGAGCAACTGACAGGAAATACCAAAGCAGTCGTCATTGGGCCAGTTTCTCGCTCACGCCATCTTTCCCTGTCTTTTGCTGAAGAGCGCTTATGGTTCTTTGACCAATTGGAACCTGGAAACCCCCTTTATAACCTCTGCGGTGCAGTTCGGATTACAGGACAGCTCAATGCAGAAATACTCAGGCAAAGTATTGAGAAAATTATCGAGCGGCACGAGGTTTTGAGAACTGCGTTTGCCGCTGTGGAAGGGCAACCGATACAGGTTGTCGCTGCTGCGGGCGATTGGACGCTGCCACTGATAGATTTGAGCGATCATCCCCTGCACTTGCAGGCAATTTTATTGAATTAATGCAATATTTAACACCAAAAATAGCAGCATTTAAAGATGCAAAAATCAATTAGTACGTAATCTTTATTTGCTCCAGTTTCTAAGTTTAAATAGATGCCTTCATGTCTCAATAAATATGAAGATTTTGAGCATATATTGAGGAATGATATGAAAAATAGCACCGGAATTTATGTGGTCTTTGTAAATTGAATATCTCAAAAATAAGAATTTAGGCTCGTAACTAATTATAATTTTAATCTTAATTTAAAATGTGTGATCAGCCATTGTGCCACAAATTATCCGCCATTATGCCTAGACATCGGCTGGGATCGCGCTAAAATTAGAGAATCGCCGCCGAGAGGTGGCGGAAATTTGTTAGAAAAATAAACAATTAGCTTAAAATCGATGCAGAGATCTACGAATTGAACCAATGAGTCAGACGATCCCAGAACTCCAAACAGAAGTCCACGCGCTACAAGCAGAAGTTGCCACCCTGCAAGAGTCGCGGGCAAAACTTTGCGTACAGCGCTCAGAGTGCCGAGTGACAGTCAGTTTTCCCAAGAATAATACTCCTGAGGGACTTGCCGAATTCCACCAGCAAAATGCTGCCTTTGGGGAGCAGTGGTTGCAGCAAATCCAGGAAATTGACCGAGAAACTCAAATTATTGAAAAGCAACTGCAAGCAAAACAGGCGGTACTCAATTACAAACAAGACGAACTAGACAAATTGCTGGCCGGACAGCACTGGCAAGAAGTAGAAAACCACGTTCAAACCGGAGAAAAGCGCTTGCAAGCACAAGCTCGCAGAATCAATCAAGCAGCAGCGCAACTAGAAGCAGAGATCCAAGCTTTGAAAGCCTTGTATGACGAACTCAATCCCAGTTATTCCGAGTGGTTTCAACAACCAACTCAAATTGTTGAATTTTCTGCAACAACTATTCCTTATGCTGCGGGTAGCAGCAGCGGGTTGATATTGGCCAATAAGGAGATTGAGTGGGATAAAAAATAGTTGTAAATGATGAATTTTGGAGGTAAATCAGTGGGGTTGAATGTCGCCGTTGAGTTGGCAAATAAGTGTGACACCTTCGACGGCGACATTTATAGCCTTTCTCAGAAAGATCAGGTACGCGAACGGCATAGGGCATAGGCTTCCGTGGGCATACCTGACTTTTTTGAGAACCGCTATAAAGGTTTTTACCTAATTTTTTAGGTGATCACTTCGGCAGTTTCATGGCTTGCGCATTGGTGGCTAGAAACCCGGTTTCTACCAGTTTTACGTTGAGTGACAAGAAATATAAAAAGAAACCGGGTTTCTGAGTTAATTTTTTTTAACTCTGATGTCAAGGTAAAATCTAAAATCTAACAGTCTAAAATTTCAAATAGACTTACTGATGAAACAATTGATTTGGATAGCGCTATTTATTCTGGTTGCGGTGGCGGCTGTGGGTTGGGGTTCTGACTCATGGCAGCGATTGTCGGCTGTACCGGAAGTTTGGATCGATCGCAAAATCAACATTTCTCAAAACCCGTCTCCCTCGCCGCTGATGGCTGAAAACAATACAGTCAATCTGCCAAAAGTTGACGCATCCCGGTTGTGGAAACACGTCGAGATTTTAGCAGGAGAACGGGTGGCAGAACGCGATCGCACTTTCACGAGAGACTACATTTCGCAACAACTGAAAACTTTCGGATTTTCCCCAGAATTGCAGCCGTTCGATCGCGGAATCAACGTTTTCGCCGAAAGAAAAGGTAGTGACTCAAAGGCTGGGGCAATTCTCGTTGCTGCACACTATGATACTGTAACCAAGTCCCCCGGCGCTGACGACAATGCGACGGGAGTTGCAGCAGTTTTAGAAGTCGCAAGATTGCTGGGTGATCGTGCGACTTCTCGGACATTGCAAGTGGCATTTTTCGACCGGGAAGAAATCGGGCTTTTAGGTAGTTTAGCATTCGCGGGTAGCGCGGCACGGTTAAAAAATTTGCAGGGTGCGATCGTCCTGGATATGATCGGTTATGCCTGCCACACGCCGGGGTGTCAGCAATATCCCGAAGGATTGACACCGCAACCTTTTCTAGATGCAGCGGGGGTGACTTCTCCCGGTAAGGGCGAGTTTATCGCTGTGATTGGGGATGCGGAACATCCGCTGTTGTTGGGTACTTTTGCGGAGTCGCCAAAAGCAGATTTACCGCCTGTGATGACGTTGCCGGTGCCACTGAAAGGGGTGCTGACTCCTGATGTTTTGCGCAGCGATCACGCGCCGTTCTGGTATAAAGGAGTTGATGCTGTGTTGGTGACGGATACTGCAAATTTGCGATCGCCCCACTATCACCAGTCTACGGATACACTCGCAAATATCGATCGACCTTTTTTCGCCGGTTCCGCTCAAATTGTTGTCAATGCCACAGCTAAACTATTGGAAATTCGGTAATTGGTAATTGGTAATTGGTAATACAAGTTTAAGGTTCGCAATGGGCACTAGATATTTAGAAAAACTCCAGAAGTTTTAAAATAAATAAGTTAATTGTTGCCTGAGTTTTGATATGCTGACAAACGTGAGTGTAAAAAACGCAATTTAAATATGATAGGTAAAATAGGACAACCGACTGCTGTCAGCGATCGTCCTTATTTAGTATTAACGTGTCAAGATAAAAGCATACAGTTAGAGTTAAAACAGTCGCAGCACGTATTGGGGCGCGATCGCACTCGTGCTGATTTAGTGCTTCCCGAACCGTGGCGGGCAGTTTCCGGCGTTCACGCTGTGTTGCGCCAAATTGGGGATAATTACTGGATTTACGACGGTGACGGGCAGCGACCGAGCACTAATGGCTTATTTGTCGATCGCACTCGCATCACTCCCAACGACGGTTATTGTCTGAAAAACGGTACAGAAATTAACATCGGTCTCGATCCCAAAAATCAAGTTTTGGTGACTTATTTTAATCCGCTGGCGAATCAAATCTTTCCCGCCAGCAAACAGTCAATTCCTCTCAGCAATCGATCGGTTTTGTTGGGTCGCGATCCAAATGCTTCGCTGCAATTAGATGCGCCACTGGTTTCTAGACGACACGCGACAATCGATGCTGACAGTCGCGGCAATTATATTTTACGCGATCACAGTGTTAACGGCGTTTTTGTGAACGGTCAGCGAATCACAAATTCTGTACAGTTGGCCGAGGGAGATGCGATTCGGATCGGCCCGTTTACTCTAACTTACCGCAGCGGTATGTTAGAAATGCAAGACCGAGGCAATCAAATTCGTCTGGATGCTGACAGTTTGGTGATTCCGAAGCGTTTGGATCATATCACTTTGGCGATCGAACCGGGGCAGTTTGTGGCTTTAGTCGGCGGTAGCGGTGCGGGAAAATCTACTTTAATGCGGACGCTTTTAGGTATCGAGAAAACTACTCAGGGCGCTGTGTTTCTCAATGGTGATAATCTGCGCGAAAACTTCAATATTTATCGTAATCAAATTGGTTACGTGCCTCAAGATGATATTATTCACGCAGATTTGACAGTAGAAGAAGTCTTGAGTTATGCAGCTAAATTGCGCTTACCTCCCGATACAGATGTTCAGCAAGTAGTCGCAAAAACTTTAGAAGATATTGAAATGACTCACCGCCGCACTGCTTTTGTCAAAGAACTTAGCGGCGGACAGCGAAAACGGGTCAGCATCGGAGTTGAACTGTTAGCAGATCCGAAACTTTTCTTTTTAGACGAACCGACTTCTGGGCTCGATCCGGGTTTGGACAAGAAGATGATGCAACTGCTACGCAAGTTGGCGAGTCAAGGCCGGACGGTGATTCTGGTGACTCACGCGACGGCAAATATCACGATGTGTGATCGTATTGTGTTTATGGGGCGTGGCGGACGGCTTTGTTACTTCGGCCCACCCACAGAATCGCTAGATTTTTTCGATATCAAAACCGACGATTTTGCCGACATTTACAACGAATTAGAAACAGGAGAAACTAATGTTCAAAGCTGGGCAGAAAAGTTCAATAAATCTCCATACTATCAGCGCTACATTGTCAACCACTTCAGCAGCGGCAACGCAGGAAAAAAACAAGCACCTCCCAAGCCAAACTCTGTATCTTTTATCAAACAACTCGTTCTGCTCGCCCAGCGCTATTTTCAGCTTATTTCCCGCGACTTAGTTAACTTGAGTTTAGCTCTTTTAACGGCTCCGATCGGGATTAGTTTGCTGCGGCTTGCGGTCAGAGATAAAGACCCGTTAATTGGCGCGCCGGAGGCAACTTTAGCACCTTTAGCGATGCGAGTTTTGTTTGTATTTACCTGCGCGGCTATTTGGGTGGGACTGGCAACTTCGCTGCAAGAAATTGTCAAGGAATCTGCTATTTATTTGCGCGAACGTTTAGTAAATTTAGGATTATTTGCTTATTTGGGTTCAAAATTTTTCATACTTTCCGGCTTAGCAGTCTTGCAAACGCTGTTGATGGTAGGAGTTATTCTGATTGCTTTTAAATCCCCAGAACCGAGTTTGATTTCCTGGCCAGTGGGAGCAGCTATTACCACATTTTTGACCTTAATGAGCTGCATAAGTCTCGGATTGCTGGTTTCTGCGATTGTAAAAAATGGCTCTCAAGCTAACAGCGCTTTACCTCTAATATTGCTACCTCAGATTATTTTTTCTGGAGTATTGTTTAAGATGGAAGGTGTGGCGAGCAAATTTTCTTGGTTGATGTTAAGCCGCTGGTCTGTGGGTGCTTACGGCTCTTTAGTTAATGTGAATTCGCTGGTTCCCGAACCTACTACATTGCCGGACGGAAGCACACTTCCTCAGCCGTTTGTGCCTACTCCTGTTTACGATCCAACTTGGGAGAATTTGGGTTTGAACTGGGGGATTTTGTGCGTGCATATTTTCGTGTATTTGATGTTGACTCTGTGGTTGCAGAAGCGGAAAGATATTTTATAGCATTTGACAGTTGACAGTTGACAGTTGACTGTTAAAGAGTAGGGGAATCAAACCGTTGATACTAAAATGGTAAAGTAGGGTGCGCAGTGCGCACCCAGCCCTGTCAAGGTTCTTGCTGAGTCTGAATAAAAGTCTCTCAAACACCTAAAATATCGTAGTTTATAGGGTGCGCATTGCGCACTAGCTCATCTTTTATGGTGCGTCAAAAAGCATTAAAAAAGTCAACCAGTACGAATTTTTATGGGTATCAAAGTCAACTGAATACTCGTGCATAAGTATTATATAATTAGAAATCTGCACTTGATTAATGTTACCAATAATTTGAGGGATAAATGTTAGTTAAAGCCAACGCATTAGTAGAAGTTTCTGCATCACCGGAAGTGGTCTTTGATTTTGTGGCATCACTATCAAATGTGCCAAAATCCTTTCGTGGATTTGGTCTAATTCCAGCAATTAATCAAGCTGAAATGGCTGATGGTGGACAGATGCGTGAAGGCGGTGTGCGGCGGATCAAACATTCCGATGGGTCGGTGATTGATGAAGAAATAATTACTTTCAAAAAGCCAGAAAGACAAACCTACCGACTGGTTAGAGGGTTTAAGTTTCCGATTTCTTTACTGATTGAGTCTGGTGGTGGAGATTGGAAGTTCACTGCTACGCCAAAAGGTACTCGGATTGATTGGGAGTTTTATTTTATGCTGACTTCTCCGCTATTCTATCCGGTTGGATTATTGTTAGTGCAGGTTTTTATGCAGAAAGCGATGCAGCAGTGTTTAGATAATATTCAAGGATATTTGGAGAACCAAGGGGAATAATTTTTATGAATTATTGGCTAATGAAGTCGGAACCGGATGTTTATAGTATTGTCGATTTGAAATCAGATAAATTTTCGATTTGGGATGGTGTTCGCAACTATCAAGCCCGCAATTTTATGAGAGAAATGAGTATTGGAGATTTAGTGCTTTTCTACCATTCCAATACTAAAATACCGGGAATTGTGGGATTGATGCGTGTGATTGAAGCTAATATCGCTGACCCAAGTCAGTTTGATATAAATAGCGAATATTATGATGCTAAATCAGCGTTTGATGCACCTCGCTGGCAAACTGTGAAAGTCGAGTTTGTCGAGGAATTCGCTAAATTAATATCTTTGGATGAACTGAAAGAAAAGTTTAGTGCTGATGAGATTTTGGTTGTCAGAAAAGGTAATCGGTTATCGGTGATGCCGATATCTGAAGGTGCGGTAGAGAAGATTTTGAAGATGAGATAAGCTCCATTTGTGGCACAGGCCCTCCTAGCCTGTGCCACAAATATTTACAATTTCCTACAAACTGGCCGCACAAACTGCGGCTCCAATTAACCCTACATTGTCATTCAAAACTACCTGAACTGGCATCATTTCTAACAGCGAATCCATCCGACCTTTGTGAGTAAAAGCTCGCATAAAACCCCCTTCTAGAATCAGTGGCAAAATCTTTGCAGCGATGCCGCCGGCTACGTACAAACCGCCATAAGGTAGAAGTGACACAGCCATATTTCCCGCCACCGCACCGTAAGCTTCTACAAACATTTGCATTGTTTGTTCCGAAAGCCGATCGCACTTTTGGAGTGCAGCCTGCGCAATTGTCGCCCCTGGATCGATAGTTTTCTCGCTTTTACCAATTTCGGACTCCCATTTTCTAATCATTTCTCCCACCTCGGCTGATTCAGGAGCAAACTTTCTGTCCCGCAAAAACTGGTAAATTGAAACAATCCCCTGTCCCGAAACTACACGCTCGATCGATATTCTTTGAATGTCATGTTTTGCTAACAAATATTTCAGCAAATCAAACTCCAACTGCGAGCGAGGAGCAAAGTCAGCGTGTCCCCCTTCCGAAGAAAAAACCCTGATACCATTTGCTTCAGGAATTGCAAAACAATTGCCCAAACCAGTACCCGCACCAATAACAGCAATTGGATCGTGTTGGCGGGGTTTTCCTACTTGCAAAGTGTGCAAATCTTTAGCCTCCAAACCACACACACCGTAGCCAACCGCCACAAAATCATTAATCAAACTGACGCGGGATATGCCTAATTCTTGTTTCAGACGATGAGCTTCCAGCACCCAAGGCAAATTAGTCAGTTTGGCGGTGTTGTTGACTACCGGCCCGGCGATCGCAAAACAAGCTTTTTCAGGCTGCGGCGCCAACTCCAATTTAGCGGCAGATTCCGTCAAAAACCGCTGCACAATCGGCACTAAATCTGGAAATTCTCCGCTCGGATAGCGACACTCATAAAGAGCATTCATTTCACCATCAGCAGTTCTTTCTACCAATCGCAAAATAGTTTTAGTTCCGCCAATGTCACCCGCTAATAATAATGCCATAAACTTCTTATTGAACTAAAGATCGCATTCCCCATTTAAACACCCATAGTATTAATTGCCAACCAAGCCCGCAGCACCTCAGCCACAGTCCAAGCTTGAGCCGTGCAGCCCCGTGGCGAGTGTGGGGCGTCGCCCTCAAAAATTTCGCCCAAACTGCCAACTCCGCTGGCCATTATATGATGTGCCATCGGTGCGAGGAATTCGCGAGCTTGTGCTGGGTCTTTGTATACGTGCAAGTGCGCCAAGACAAACGGGCCAATCAGCCAGCCCCAAGCTGTGCCCTGGTGATAGGCGCTGTCGCGCTGCAATTGGTCGCCTCCATAGGTGCCGCGGTACTGCGGGTGTTGCGGCGAGAGACTGCGGAGGCCGTGGGAAGTGAGAAGCCCCTCAGCGCAGCCGTCCACTACTGCGCGCTGCTGGATGGGCGTGAGTAACGGTGTATAGCGGGTTTCCTGGCGCGTCCCCGCTGACAAGGAGTTGGCGGAGTGCGGATAAATCGAGTCCAGGGGCAGGGAAACGGCGAATATTTGATTGGGGCGCAGGGAGCTATCATGTCCGTCGGGGCCGTCCAGAACGTCGTAGCAGTAACTGGTTGAGTCGTTCCAGAAGCGAGGGAATCCGGCGGCGGTGCGATCGCCCAACTGCTGATATTCATTGTGAGACTTGCCCAATTTTCGAGCAAAACTTGCCATAGCTTGTACAGCATTGTACCAAAGCGCGCTGAGTTCGATCGGCTTACCAATCCTAGGCGTGACCACCCAATCGCCGATTTTCGCATCCATCCAAGTCAATTGCACGCCAGTTTCCCCCGCGTACACTAAACCGTCGTCAGGATCGACGCGGATGTTATACCGAGTTCCCTGTACGTGCCAGTCTACAATCTCACATAGTGTCGGCCAAAGTTCGGTCAAAAGTTCATCGTCGCCGGTGCAGTCGTAGTAAGCGCGAATTGCCTCAAAGTACCATAGCGTCGCGTCTGCGGTGTTATATTCCGGTGCGCCGCCCGCATCCGGGAAGCGGTTCGGCAGCATTCCCCGATCGACATACCGCCCAAAAGTCCGTAAAATCGATCGCGCAATATCCCATCGCCCGGTACAGATTGTGAGGCCGGGTAGGGCGATCGTGGTATCGCGTCCCCAGTCGCTAAACCAGGGATATCCGGCGATGATCGTTTTGCCCTCTGGTTCCTGGGGCTGCGGGCGGTTGACGATAAATTGGTCGGCTGCTAGCACTAAGTGATTGATCCAGTCGGGAGATTCACTCACTTTTGACCACTTTTGCAGCAATGCTCGATCGCCCGCGCGGCGCGTTTCTAAAGCTGCATCGCCGTTTAACACCAAAGCCGAGTTTACTCCCCCCTGAATGTTAGTCGTTAATTTCTCCCTCTCCCCCTCTCCCCCTCTCCCCCTCTCCCCCTCTTGAGCAATAGACGGGTGTTTGACACGGAATGACTGGGGATTTTTCTCGGTACTGGCGATCAATGTCAGAGACTGCCCCGGTGCGATCGCCATGTGAAAAGTCGCTGCGTGCAAGTGATCCTCACAGTAGTCCAATCCGCGCTGCCTTTCTGCTGCCAAGTAAAATCCGTAGTACCAATTGTATAAATTCGTAGAGACTCGAAATTTAGCTTCTGTTGTGGCATCTGTCAGCAAATAAAGTGGCGATGCTCCCTCAAAAGCAGTCACGCAAACCCCCCGTGTCAAGGTTTCTAGCCTTATCGGCCAGTCGTCGGCGCTGGTGATGTGGTGGTAATCGCGGTAGTTGACTAGGGCTTTGACAGCGAGGGCGATCGGTTGTGAGGCGCGGTGCAAGCGGTATTGAATATATGTTGTGTTAGCACCTTGCTGCATCCAAATCCGTTTTTCGAGGATAGCGTCGGCGAGGGCAAACCTCCAAACAGGCGTCGTGCCTTCGAGGTGGAAGCTTTCGATGCAGTTGTAGCCGTGGGGTTCGATCGTACTATCGGCCCAGCGGTTGGTATAAAGCGGATAGGCGCGATCGGCATACACAGCCGTCTCGTCCAGCTTAGCGAGCATCAAAGTGCGTCCCAGCGGGGGTTTGAGGGCAGCTACCAGTAGGCCGTGATAGCGGCGAGTGAGGAGATTTGCGATCGTCCCGCTAGCGTAACCGCCGATCCCGTTGGTGACTAACCACTCGCGAGACTCCGCCGAGTCCAGATTGCAGCAGATTTCCCGTCCAAAAGTAATAGCCATAAACTACACGCTCACGCTGATTTGTGATCTACCTTTAGATATATTTTAGACATTATATAAACAAGAAATATCAACTATTGTAGGTGGTCAAGATTGGCGATCGCCCCGATCCAGATTCATGGTCTAATTTAGAGATAACCAACCGCTACTTTTGCCCCAGCGACAATTCTAACCGTTGCTCTGTCTAAAGTTAGTTGTTTATTATTTAAAGTAATATTACCCTCTACACAGGCGCTGCACCTTAACAACACAGCCTTTGATAGCGCCCAAAGGGCGATCGGACAACCAACCTATTTTAATAAGGAGAACAACTCAAAGTGAAGATAGGAGCCAACTACCTCGGCAACAACCAATGTGAATTTACAGTTTGGGCGCCCACCCTCAAACAAATAGCCCTCCAAATTGTTTCCCCAAACAAACGCCTGATACCAATGCAACAATCCGTAGAAGGTTACTGGCAAACCACAGCTACAGACATCCAACCAGAAACCCTTTACACCTACCAACTCGAAGGAAAAACCGACCGACCAGACCCAGCCTCAAAATATCAACCCCAAGGCGTACATTCCCCATCCCAAGTAATAGATGAAAACGACTTTACTTGGACTGATAAAAATTGGCAAGGCGTGCCGCTCGCTGACACAATAATTTATGAATTGCACGTCGGTACATTCACCCAAGCCGGAACATTTGAAGCAATAATTCCCCAACTCAAACAACTCACAGAATTGGGAATCAACGCCATAGAAATCATGCCAGTTGCCCAATTTCCCGGCGATCGAAACTGGGGATACGACGGCGTATATCCCTACGCCGTCCAAAACTCCTACGGCGGCCCCGAAGGCTTCAAAAAACTCATCAACGCCTGCCACGAACACGGCATCTCAGTAATTCTTGATGTAGTTTACAACCACCTCGGCCCCGAAGGAAACTACCTCCGCGACTTCGGCCCCTACTTTACCTCAAAATACGGATCAATTTGGGGAGACCCCCTCAACTTTGACGACGCATACAGCGACGGCGTGCGCAACTACTTTATTGAAAACGCCCTCTACTGGTTTCGAGACTATCACATTGATGCCCTGAGATTAGATGCAATTCAAGCAATATTTGAAGTCGGTGCCAGACCATTTTTGCAAGAACTCTCCGATGCCACAGCCGAGATTTCCCACGAACTCGGAAGGAAACTTTACTTAATCGCAGAAAGTGACTTAAACGATGTCCGCACAGTACGTCCTAAAGAACTCGGAGGCTTCGGATTAGATGCTCAATGGTGCGATGATTTTCACCACGCACTGCACACATTACTTACGGGAGAAAATGACCGATATTACCAAGACTTCGGCAAGTGTGAACACCTCGAAAAAGCCTTCAAAGAAAGCTTTGTTTACTCCGGTCAGTACGCCCCCCACAGAAAGCGAAAACACGGCAATTCAGTCAAAGATGAACCGGGCGATAAATTTTTGGTATTTTCCCAAACCCACGACCAAATCGGCAACCGCATTTTGGGAGACAGACTCTCGCAAATAGTTGACTTTGAAGCACTGAAACTCGCAGCCGGCACGGTGTTAATTTCTCCCTACATTCCCTTCCTGTTCATGGGAGAAGAATACGGAGAAACAGCGCCGTTTCTGTACTTTGTTTCTCACTCAGACCCTGACTTAATTGAAGCTATCCGCAAAGACAAACAACAAGAATTTAAAGCTTTTGAAGGTCGAGGCGAATTTCAAGACCCCCAGAGTCCTGACAGCTTCCACAAGTGCAAATTAAATTGGGAAAAACAAACAGCAGGAAAACACAAAATCCTCTGGGAATGGCATCAAAATTTGATTCAACTGCGGCGGACAATTCCCGCCCTGAAAAAACTCGATAAAAACAATCTAGAAGTCTCCAGCATTGAAGCCGAAAAAATCTTGTTTCTCCGTCGATGGACAGATGACAGCCAGATATTCTGCATTCTAAACTTCAACAGCCAAGAAGTGGCTTTTACGGCTGCACTTCCCCAAGGCAATGGTCACAAAATTTTAGACTCTGCTGATCTAAAATGGATGGGTTCAGGTTCTAGCTTGCCTGAAAAGATCAACTCTGAGCAAGAGTTGACTGTTAAACCACAGAGTTTCGCACTCTACGAATTAAGATAGAAATAGTAGATTCGGTTTCGCTGCTTATTAGTGTCAACAACCAGCTCAAATTTAGTATCAGCCTACTGTTTGATTTCCTAGTCTTCGCGATCCCCCCTAACCCCCTTAAGAAGGGGGGGACAAGAGACTCCTCAAAGTCCCCCTTTTTAAGGGGGATTTAGGGGGATCTAGACTAGCCTATAAGCGAGAGATATAAATGTTTTTAGGCGATTGTTGACACTGGGCGCTGCCGTTCTACCGAACCAACTATTTCTAATAGTAAACAAAAAAACCGAGCAACCAATCAATCAGGAGTAAAATTAACAGTGCTGAGAATTCCCACAACAACTTATCGGATTCAATTTCATGCAGGTTTTAACTTTGAAGCCGCCAAACAAATCCTGAGCTATCTGGAAGAATTAGGAATTACCGACCTTTACGCCTCACCAATATTTAAAGCCAGAAAAGGCAGCAGTCACGGATACGATGTGGTTGACTCAAATCAAATCAATCCCGAATTGGGAACCTCAGAAAATTTTGAAGCCCTCACATACGAAATCAATCAACGCAACATGGGATGGCTGCAAGATATTGTTCCGAACCACATGGCCTACGACACTCAAAACTTGTTGCTGTTAGATGTATTGGAACACGGCCCAGATTCCGACTATTTCGACTACTTCGATATTGAATGGAATCACGCTTACGAACATCTCAGAGGTCGAGTGCTGGCTCCGTTGCTGGGCAATTTTTATGGAGAGTGTCTGGAAAATAGCGAGATTCAACTGAAATACAGCGAAATTGGGCTGACTATCAATTACTACAGCTTAAAACTGCCAGTAAAAATTGAATCTTATGCTAATTTTATCAGTCATAATTTGGGGCATTTAGGCAGGGAATTAGGCAGGCGTCATCCAGATTTTATCAAGTTTCTGGGGATTTTTTATCTGATTAAAAATACACCTTCAGAAACTAAAGGCAAAGAAAGATATGATCAGATAGCTTTTGTCAAAGGACTACTGTGGGAACTGTACAACCAAAATCCCATTGTGCAGGAATTTATCGATGAAAATATCAATTTTTTCAACGGAAAAAAGGGCAATCCTGAAAGCTTTAATTTGCTAGATGAGTTGCTTTCCGAGCAGTTTTATCGTCTAGCTTTCTGGAAAGTTGGGGCCGAAGAAATCAACTACCGAAGATTTTTTACGGTTAACGAACTAATTTCGGTAAAAGTTGAAGAGATTAAAGTTTTTCACAAAAATCATGCTCTGATCTTCGACATGGTGGAACAGGGCAAGTTTACCGGATTGAGAATCGACCATATCGACGGACTTTACGACCCCACAGAATATTTGAAACGGCTCCGGGAGAGAACCGGAGACACTTATATTACTGTTGAAAAAATTCTGGAACATAAAGAAGATTTACCGTCATATTGGCCAATTGAGGGAACGAGTGGCTACGATTTTTTAAATTACGTAAACGGCGTTTTTTGTCGGTGCGATCGCGAACAGCAATTTACTGAAATCTATCAGAGATTTACTCGACTGAATGTTCCCTATGAACAGTTATTTTTAGATAAAAAAGGGCTAATTGTTGAGAAGAATTTGGCGGGAGATGTAGACAATCTGGCTCAACTTTTAAAGAATATTTCCGGTCAATCCCGACAGGGAAATGACTTTACTCGTCCGGGTTTGGAAAAAGCGCTGTCAGCAGTTTTGACGATTTTTCCAGTGTACCGAACTTACATAAATCAAGAGGGTTTGCGAGAGTCCGATCGCACTTACGTCAAATATGCGATCGCCCACGCCAAAGAGCAAGTGCCACGACTCCTCAAAGAACTGAAATTTATCGAAACGGTGCTGTTGCTGGAAGCAGAAGAAACCCTGACAACCGAACAAAAAGAGCAGCGCCGGCACTTTGTGATGAAACTCCAGCAGTTGACAGGCCCGTTGATGGCTAAAGGCGTTGAAGACACGCTATTATACGTCTATTATCGACTTTTATCCCTCAACGAAGTCGGAGGAAACCCCAGTCAGTTCGGTGTTTCTCTGGCGGATTTTCATGAGTTCAACAAGCAGCAGCAAGCAGCTTGGCCGCACAAAATGAACGCTACGGCTACCCACGATACCAAACGCGGGGAAGATGTGCGAGCCCGAATTAATGTACTCTCAGAAATTCCTGAGGAATGGGAACAGCAAGTCAGGTCTTGGAGAGAGCTAAACTCTTCTAAGAAAGTCAATTTTGTGAATCGAATGGTTCCCGATACTAATGACGAATACTTCTTGTACCAAACTTTGCTCGGCAGTTTTCCGTTTGAGGGAATTGAAAACACTGATTATGTCGATCGCCTCAAAGATTATGCGATCAAAGCCGTGCGCGAAGCCAAAGTTTATACGGCTTGGCTGAGACCTGACAATGACTACGAAACTGGGTTTATGACCTTTATTGATAGCATTCTCGAACCTTCGGAACAAAATCAATTCCTCAAAAAATTTCTACCTTTCTGGGAAAAAGTAGCTCATTACGGCATTTTCAATTCTTTATCTCAAACGCTGCTAAAAATCACGGCACCCGGAGTTCCAGACATTTACCAAGGCACGGAATTCTGGGATTTAAGCCACGTCGATCCAGATAACCGCCGTCCGGTAGATTTTGACCGCAGAATCAAGGTTTTGCGGGAAATCAAACAGCAAGCTCAGACGGATATTTTGGCACTGGTTGAAGATTTGATTGCGACGCGGGAAGATGCTAGAATTAAGTTGTTTTTGACGGCAAGATTGCTAGAAGCTAGAAAAAAATACTTGGAAGTCTTTAAATCAGGCGACTATCGACCTTTGGAGGTAGTTGGCACGTTTAAGGATAATGTTGTTGCCTTTTCCAGAAGCTTTGGAGATACGACAGTTATTGCGATCGCTCCTCGGTTTTTAACGGGAGTTGTCAAATCGGAAGAAATGCCGATCGGCAAACAAGTCTGGAAAGATACTCATCTGGTATTGTCGGAGCAAATGCCGTCGGTTTGGAAAGATGCGATTACTAATCAGGTGGTAGAAAGTAACGGTACGCTGGCAATTGGTGATGCTCTTGGTTATTTTCCCACAGCTTTGCTGATTAGTCAGTTGACAGTTGTCAGTTGACAGTTGACAGTTGTCAGTTGTCGGTTGTCAATAGTCAGTAATCATTAGGAGAATTGGTTTTTTGTAGCGACAGCGATAGGTTGAAACCTGTCGCTGTCGCTGCACTTTTAGGGCTAAAATACAATAAGCTTGGGTTAAGACCATCCGGTCAATAAAACGATGTGAAAAATAGACACTGCGATTGCTTCGTTCCTCTCTTCGGACAATTGTTTACTGAACCGTATTGGGTTAAAATAATAGTAGTAAAAAAATCAGTCTAGCGGGAGGAATAGTAAAAGGCGATCGCTCGTTCAAACCGAAACCAGTACCGAAACCAGACTAGATTGGTGTACCTATTTGTCCTGGACGAATTCATTGGCGAAGCAGATGCTACGATTAACGGCCCAGCAGCTTATCAAGAAATTGGGTTTAAAACCCCGTCCTAGAAGGACGGCTTTTTTTCTATCTTAAACTAAGCAACCTCTTTTCATGAATAAATGCAACAATAACATATCAATATTAGTCTGATTTTGTTATACTAAGAGTATCGTGATGAGGTCGAAGTCATGCTAGTTTTTGAATTCAAAGCTTACGGAAAGCAACAGCAATTTGATGGTGTGAACGAAGCGATTAGGACGGTACAGTTCATTCGCAACAAAGCTTTACGCTTTTGGATGGATAACGAAAAAGTCAATAAATTTGACCTCAATAAGTATAGCGCTATTTTAGCAAAAGAGTTTCCGTTTTGTGACGAACTGAACAGTATGGCTCGACAATCAAGCGCGGAAAGGGCGTGGTCAGCAATTTCCCGATTCTACGACAACTGCAAAAAGAAGATTCCTGGGAAAAAGGGATTTCCGCAGTTCCAGAAAAACAACCGTTCCGTTGAATACAAGACATCGGGATGGAAATTGGCGCCTGATCGGAAATCAATTACTTTCACGGACAAAAAAGAAATTGGTAAACTGAAGTTAAAAGGGACACGCGATCTACATTTCTACCAGCCTACTCAAATCAAACGAGTACGGTTAGTAAAGCGTGCAGATGGGTATTACGTCCAATTCTGTATTCAGGTTGACCGCTCCGAAGCGATTGAAACAACTGGAAAAGCCACTGGATTAGATGTCGGACTCAAAGAATTTTACACCGACTCTAATGGTATCGCAGTTGAGAATCCACGATTCCTCCGCAAGGCAGAACGTAGATTGAATAAAGCCCAAAGACGAGTTTCAAAGCGCGTCAAAGGTTCTAAGAATAGAGGAAAAGCTAGAGTGATTCTAGGGAGACATTACCTCAGAATAAGTAGGCAACGCAAAGACCATGCTGTGAAATTAGCACGGTACGTAATCCAATCTAACGATTGTGTAGCTTACGAAAATTTGAGAATTAAAAATATGGTGAAGAATCACTGTTTAGCGAAATCAATTAATGATGCTTCTTGGTATCAATTCCGAGTTTGGATGGAATATTTTGGCAAAGTATTCGGAAGAATTATGATTGCCGTTCCACCACAGGGGACGACTCAAGAATGCTCTAGTTGTGGAACTGTTGTCAAAAAAAGTCTGTCAACACGAACTCACGCCTGTAAATGTGGATGTGTTTTAGACCGCGATCATAATGCAGCAAAAAACATCCTAAGTCGAGGATTAAGTACGGTAGGGCATACCGGAACTTGGGGTGAAACCCATAACGCTTGTGGAGAAATGACCTCTACTAATTGTGGAGAAATCCTGGCTTGGCAAGTCAATTCGTTGAATCAAGAATCCCCTCGGCTTTAGCCAGGGGAGTGTCAAAATAATACACCTCCAGCACTGTCCGATCGCGATCGCACCCTGGAAGCTACAATTTTGGAGAATATCAAAGCAGCCAACAAAACCAGTTGATGAGTTACAGGTCAAACTCTCCCCCACAAAGCCAATCCGCCGCCCCTTCCCCTAGCCGCAATTATCCCACTTTCTACCAGAAAATATGCAAAAAAAGCCTGCTTCCCCACACTCAAACTAAAAAACTCCGCCTCCCGCGATTCACCACCCCGAATAAATCCTTGATACAGGGTTTTACCCAACAATTTCACCGTAATTCTGGTAAAATCAAAAGCTAAAATATTCTGATTAACCAAAAACTTAGTCGGCCCGGAAAGAGTTAGCTCGATCGCACCTACGAGCACCGAATTCTCCACTTTGCCCATTTCACTAGGCATTTCGCCTTCAGCAACAGGTTCTACCGAGTAAGCAATTTGAATTTTCGCCACCCATTCAGGGATGTAACGTCCCGCGCCTAACACAATTCCCGCTTTTTGTCTACTCTTTTTCGTGCCGGTGATAAAGCACAAGCGCCAATTGCCGGTTAACTGCTTGAAAGAATAGCGAATTTTATTTTTTTTCGCGTTTTTCTCAGCTTCTAATAGCGCTGCGACTACGGTGGCGGCAGATGGTTTAGTATTCGATTTAGCGGCTTGTTCTAGAATTGATATGTTTTCCATTTAACTAATAATAACAGGAATTTCCTAGGGTTGATGCAAAATATTTAGGAACAGGCAAGATGCCTGTTCCACAAGAAGAGAGAAGAGAGAGTGATTGTGGGGTAGGCAAGATGCCTGCCTCTAATAGGCAACAGGCTTTCTGGCCTGTTCCACAAGAAAGAGAGAGATTGATTGTGGGTAGGCAAGATGCCTGCCTCTGATACATCTTTTCAAATCGGGTTTCAAAACTTTGATAATATTGGTTAAATACGACCAATATCTGTCAGTATAGAAATACATACTTCGATCGATCGCAAAAGAGGCCACCGTGCAACCCGTAGACTTTACAACTTTAACCGCCACTTGCAGCGAACTGCGAGCCAAATGGCTGCCAGCGCGCTTAGAACAAGTCTACCAGCGCGATCGATTTACAGTGTCCCTAGCCCTCCGCACCATGAATCAACGCGGCTGGATAGACATTTCATCCCATCCAACAGCAGCCCGCATCTGCGTCGGCGACTCCCCGCCCCGAATTCCCGACACCTTCACCTTCAGCGAACAACTGCGCCACCAACTCAGCGGTTTAGCCTTAGTTTCCATCGCCCCCGTCTCCCCTTGGGAAAGAGTCATCGACTTGCAATTCGCCAAACGTCCGGGCGAACCAGCCCTCTGGCATCTCTACGCCGAAATCATGGGCAAATACAGCAATGTCATCCTCACCGCCGAAGATAATCTGGTTGTCACCTGCGCCCACCAAGTCAGCGCCAAACAGTCCAGCGTCCGCCCCATCCAAACCGGGCAACCCTACGAATTGCCCCCGTCTTTGACCGATGCAGTGCCGAGTTTGAGCGAATCTCTCGATCGCTGGCAAGAACGAATTAGCCTGGTTCCTGGGCAATTAAAGACCAATCTGTTGAAGAATTACCGAGGGTTGAGTAAGGTCTTAGTTGTGTCCATGATTCGATCGGCAAATCTCGACCCCGAACAATCCACCGACAGCCTCAATCCCCAGGAATGGCAGCAACTATTCCAGCGCTGGCTATACTGGCTGCAATGTCTAGAAAACTCCAAATTTCACGCAAGTTTTACCCCCGAAGGCTACAGCGTCATCGACTGGCCAACACCAGACGAAAAAGAGACAAATCCCGAAAACGAATCTAACTCCCCCAATCCGTTACATCCCCCACAAAATCCGCTGCCGAACTGTTCCGTCCAAGAAATACTCAACAGTTACTACACCGGTGAAATCAACCAACAAGTATTCGCCCAACTGCGACATCAGCTTACCCAAAAACTCAACAACGTCCTCGCAAAACTGCGCCTCAAAGCCAACACATTTAAAGAACGATTGCAGCAATCCGCAGGCGCAGACACCCACAAATCCCAAGCCGACTTGCTGATGGCAAACTTGCAGCATTGGGAACCCGGAATGAAATCAATTTCCCTCCCAGACTTTGAAACTGAAAAACCAGTAATCATTCCGTTAAACGTGGAAAAAAACGCAGTTCAAAACGCTCAAGCAATCTACAAAAAGCACCAAAAACTGAAAAGAGCCCGCATTGCAGTAGAACCTTTGTTAGCCGCCGTACAAGAAGAAATCGACTATTTAGAACAAGTCGAAGCTGCACTTTCGGTATTGGAAACCTACCGCAACACCCAAGATTTGCAAACCCTCGCCGAAATCCGTGAAGAACTGATCCAGCAAAAATATCTAGTTGTATCAGATTACCGTGGCAGTGACAAAAATGCTGCGATCGAATTTCACCGCTACCAAACCCCCAGCGGCTTTGAATTATTAATCGGGCGCAACAACCGCCAAAACGACCAACTCACCTTTCGCACAGCCAACGACTACGACTTGTGGTTTCACACCCTAGAGATTCCCGGAAGTCACGCCTTGCTGCGTCTGACACCCGGTACAGTTGCTGAAGAAACCGATTTACAATTTGCGGCTGACATGACTGCATACTACAGTCGCGCCCGCCACAGCGAACAAGTCCCCGTGGTTTATACCGAACCGAAATATGTCTACAAGCCGAAGGGTGCGAAGCCTGGTATGGTTGTGTACAAGCAAGAGCGGATTGTCTGGGGTAGACCGCAGCAAGCCCCGGCATGATATGATGTGCGATCGAACAACCCGACTAAAATAGGTTCGTAGTGAGGACTTCAGTCCTCATCAACATCCGAGGACTGAAGTCCTCACTACAAACCCAAAAATCAGCTTCTAATGTAAAGTTTTATTACAAAAAAATAAATTTTATTGCAAAAGTACCACTTAAGACAGATGATATGTTTCTTAGAACCCGCTGCAAAGAAACGTGCAATTTGGGTTTCCTCACTGTGATAAAAACACTGTGAGAACAACAAACAACGGATTTAACTATTTGTGCAGACCAGCTTTTACTAAAGCTGGTCGTTTCTGTTTAAACAAAATAGACTTTAATTGCTGGAGTTTAGACTAAAAAACGATCGCATCTAAAAGTAGCTGCCTTGGAAGATCCGGCAAGCTGTTGCTCAAAAACT